>NZ_JAXCHX010000022.1:0-75998 GCF_035984855.1 Arthrobacter sp. MP_M4 | reverse complement strand
CATGAACGGCCCCACGGATCCCTGGACGGCATGACGCCGAACCGCTACTGGGAAAACTGGACGCAAGAAAACCAATTAGCTATCGCATAGACTCCGGACTGCTAACGGGGGCCCAATCAGTATAGCCGTTTGGTCAGGGGGCGCAACAGCAGATGATGCGGAATGTGTATTAACGCGGCTTGATGCACCATCACGTGTAGTGACGAAAGTCCGTGGCCTTATCCATGAGAACGGCACGGGATATGCAGAATGGGATGACTTCAGAGTCGAAGTTTTATGGGGCCCCTTGGTCAAACTGAGTGAAGCTTCGAAATAGAACCGGCTTAAGGGCAAGCGGCAGGTTAGGAATCGAAGTGTGCCGGGTCGGCCCACTAGAGTCAGGTGTATGAGTGAGCTCGAGATTCCCGACCTGACAGGCCTCGGGCTGTTCGGCGCATTTGCAGGCGCTGGCGCTTTAGGCCTTTACTGGACGCTTGGCCCGTCGATCAAAGCGGTCGGAAACGCATTCGGTCAGTGGACCGAATACCGCATGAGTAACCTCCTTCGGATAGGTGAAAAGGTCAGCGCGCGTCGAGACTCTCAAGCCGACATCGACGATGGCTCTCCGAGAGCCGTCCACCCGCGCCTAGCGGTGGACCTCATAGAGAATGCATCGTGGGTGGATGACGACTTACATCAGGAGTACTTCGCGGGACTACTTGTTGGGGAGAAGAGCGAGTCTGATGAGGGTCTCTTCTACTCACGCGTCGTGTCGGGCCTGACGGCTTCGCAAGTCAGACTTCATTTCCTGATCTACCGCGCCTACGAGGGATCATTTGGAGCAGTTCAGGCTCCTCGGTTCAACGGCGGAGACGAGGGCCTTCGGCAACTCGCGGTACGCGCCTCGAAGTCATCGTTTGCAGATGCGATGCAACTCGAGTCGGTCGCGTCACCGTCCTGGGCGGCAGCGGTGCACGGCCTCGAGAGAGCGGGGTTGGTGAGCCAGATAGCTCCAGTCGCGGCGGGAGACGACACAATCGCAGCGATACCGAGCCTGCTTGGCGCAATCATTTATCACAGAGCGCTTAGCTACACACCCATTGGCATAGACGCGATTCGTTCGGATCGTGCGCAGCTCGAGCGTATCGACGGGAACTCTTACGCGTCATTCCCCGACGGTGTGGCGGGTCTGGCGGACGCCGTGATTGGCGCCGCTTGAGCAAGACGAGCGGCGTCACGAGATTCCAGTGAGGGATTCTCCAACGGGATAGCACGGAGCTGCTACAGAGCCGGATCGCAGGCACTTCATCGCATTCACGCGCGTGCAAAAGTTTTCGCTCATCCGTCCCGCCGAACAGCGCCCTCCGCGGGATGCTGGCGCCTGGGCCCTGCCGGAACGCGGCTACGCCGGCGCCGCGGCGCGTGCCATCCTTGGGATATGGCACGAACCTGGTTGTCGGTGACGGTGGAGCTGCTCGGTGGTCGTGGTGAGGAGCTGTGGCCGTGGCCCGGGCGCATCTTCGCCGTGGGACCGTCGCACACCTTCATGGATCTCGCCGACGCCATCAACAATGCTTTCGCCCGGTGGGACCGCTCGCACCTGTCAGTGTTCACCCTGGCCAACGGCCGGGTAATCACTGACGAAGAGACGGGAGCCGAAATGGCCTCGTCGATCCGCGGGCCGATCATCGCACCAATCGACATCGCTGCTGCCAAGGTCGCCCGGACGCTGGAGCCGGGGGCTGAGTTTCAGTTCACGTTCGACCTCGGTGACGCCTGGATGCACCGGTGTGTGGTCGGGGAGGTGAAGGTCGACCCGCTGGAGGTATTGGGTGTCCGTCCTGATGCCCCCTTGCCTTACTGGGGCTGGGGGAGCATTCCGGACCAGTACGGGCGCCGGTGGGCTGCTGACGATGGGGAGAGCCGGGTTCCGGGGAGACCGGGCCGGCTGCACCCGATGCTGCTGCACGCGTGGCCCGCAGAGGTGCAGGTGCCGGGGCTCGACCTGTCCGAGCTGCGTGAAGCGATCGCGGCAGCAGATGCGGCCCGGTTCCTCGCGGCGGTGACGGGACGGCACATCGATGATGCTCTGCAACAGGTGGGGGCGGGCATAGCGATGGCGCTGGAGCAGAGAGGCCGGGACGCCGAGCCGGTGGCAGTGTCGGTTATCAACCGGCTGACTTGGCGCGACGGCCCTGGTGACCGGCTGCTGGCCGAGGACCTGCTGGCACGTCTGCGCCGCGACCCGCTGGCGGGCCGGGTGGTGCCGGTAGACCTGGACATGCTCAGCACCGTGCTGGAAGGGGATCCCGAGCTGTCGACCGGTGGCTATCTCGACCTGCGTACCGGGCAGGTGTACGACGATAGTGCCACTGACCCGATGATGGTCGGGGAGGGCGCCGCCATCGACGTGGAGGAGGAACCGGAGCGTTGGCTTCGGCTCAACTGCACTGGTTCGCGGGACGGCTGGCGGGACATGGCGGTCTTCGCCGAGCGGCAGCGCGATGAGGCCCTCCGGGAGCGGCTGGAGCGGGCGATCGAAGGCAAAGGTGCCTTCGTCCGGTTCCGCGACCTCGTCCACGGCGAGAACCTTAGCGAGCAGTGGTACGCCTTCTCCACCGACCGCCAGATGGGCCGTGCCCGCGAGGTCCTGGCTGACAATGGCATCCGCGTGGGCTGACGAGCCGGGCCCGGTCAGCGCCGGCGCAAGACCGTGTCGCCCGCACCGTACCGAAGATTGCTCCTGTGATGGTGATTGTGGCGGGGGTTGTGGGACAACATACGGGACGGCCAAGTTACGCGGCGGGCTGCCGTGTGCGGTCGGCGGGGGAGTGTCCCACCGGGGTCATCCTGGATCCAAGGAAGTGGAACACCCTACGGCCGTCGCGTCAGGGATCCGGAGGCTGGTCTAGCGGTGTGGAAGCTGGAGGAGTGCTTCTAGACAGTCAAAGAGCAAATCGACTCCGATCTTTCCAGCCGCAGCCGATGCTGCGATTACGAATGCCTCTAGGGCACGAGCGGAGAGCGGGCGTTTTGGGCGCTGGGGCCTCTTACGGGGGTCCATGTCTTTTTACATGCGTAGACGCAGCAGGAAAGGGGTGGGAAGGCTCGAATTGAGGCCGTCAGTAAGCCTTATCTAAAGGCTAGCTGAGCGCCGCATGGCCAGGGAGCGACGCCGGCCGCAGACTTCCCCCATGGCCGTCCATGACTTGGCGATTGTGTGCCGTAGGTGGATCAGCCTGCGGGGCGACATGGCGATTCGGGATGCCGGCGGAAACCTCAGAGGGAGCTCGGGCACGGCCCCGACGCGATTCAAGCCGGCAATCAGCGCCTATGTTCTGTCGGTGGTTGCTTGCGAGGCGCACGAGCCGCTGCCTCGACAGTCACGATGGGCCGCCCTGCAGCTCCAGGTAGTCAAGGAGGAGCTTCATCGCGCGGATCGCTTCTAGGGCGTCCTGCTGTTCGACTCTTGTGCCGCCCTCATGGACCGCAACATGCCGCTTCGTATAAAGGGCGTCGCCAGCTGTCGAAACATCCTGGGGTGCCCCAATGAGACGACGCTTCACGTCTGTACCACCTCCGCCGCTGGCCATCTCGACCGCGAGACGTGCGGCGAGCACGGCCTCGCGGTATCGGCCACCCTCGAAATGAGTTACGGCCGTACGTGAGTGCGCCGCGACCGGAGATTCCTCTTCCAGAGCACGGAACGCATCCCGGTACGCGGTGTCCGGGGTCGGTCCGAGCAGGTATGAGAGCTGGGCGTCGCCTTGGAAGAGGAGCACGTCATACGAGTCCACGGCAGTCCCACCAGAGACCAGCACGTAGTCCTGGTATCCGTCCTTCTCATAGAGGTTCGGCATGTGCCTATACGCGCCAGTGAAGATAGGGCTGGCAAGGAATTCGGTCAAGTGCTCCTTAGTCTTGCCATACATCTCGACCTTGCGGCCGGTCACCTTCTCCCGGAGTCGGAGGCCGAGACTCCCATTCCCGCCGGGGTACTCCTCGATGTAGCACCAAACGGAGACAGGCGGTGAGGTAATTCGCGCGGGCAGGATGTTAACTATCACCGAGAACTTGCCATCGAGCTGCACCGCGATCTCTTGCGCGTTCTGCATGACGATTGGTGCGGAGATGGCGACGTGCTCCTTGCGGTTCCGGGGCTCGATAAGCCCCCCGCCGTGGGCATAGCAGTCCTGCAGCAGATTCGACAACGGCGCTAACGGTTGAAGCATCGGTTCGGCAGTCAGAACACGCACCGTCCGCCGGGTCAACTTTTCACGAAGGCAGAGGTCGGGTGTTCCGTCAGGGTGATCGAAGTACTCCACGTAGCACTTGATCATGCCGGAACTCTGCGCGCTGCGGGCAGTCACTTTCGCTGCTTGCGCCGCGCGGCGTGCTTTCGAACTCGGCGAGCTCATTCTGACGTCCTCTCGCTCACGTTCACCCGATCAATTCAACCGTTGGCGGCCCGACGCCTTCAGCCACGATCTGCTCGTGGACCGAAGGGGCAGAGCCAATAGCTTCGCAATTTTGGACAGATCCGATCAGTCGGAGATGAATCGATCCGGCTACCAGCTAGCCATTCGAGAACCATACCTGCCCAGAGATGCCGGATGGCGCTCTGAGATCGGTCGGCGATCGTGCCCGACTGGCGATCCTTCACCGGATACCGTCAGCGACCCTATATCGATAGCCGCAAGTCCCGAAGTGCGACTGTTCGACATCGCTCGCTCTACGGTCAACAGCACCATTCAACGCTCCGTGCCAGCCACGTGACCTCGACACGTTGAGGTCTCATCTTCCACGCCGTTGGCGCAGGTAGCCTGTGGGAATAGTGTCCCGAGGTGGAGGACAATCACAGCGCAGGATCTCATCCAGCGTCGAATGCTGGAGGTAGATCGAATGGGTGCGCCGTATGTATCTATGAGGCGGTTGGTTGATAACTCGCTGTCTGCAATCCTGGGCGCAGTCGAGGTCTACAACAAGCCGCGGATGACATACAGGGATGAAGTCACCGTGATGCTTGTGGTGAATGCCTGGGAACTCGCGCTGAAGGCAACCTTGCGGAAGAACGGTAAAACGATCTTCTATCCCAAGAATCGAGGCGATCAGTACCGATCGCTCACCCTCGACGATTGCCTTGGAAGAGTCTCCGCACAAAATCTCTGGCCCGCCCACATTGATGGTCCAGCTGTAGTAGCAAACGTGAAGGCCCTCTCGGAGTACCGGGATCGCGCCATTCATCTCTACAACGCCCAAGGTCTGGGGGCGATCATCTACCCATTTCTGCAACAAAATGTCCTTAACTACCGGGACTTCATGCTGGCCAAGTTCAACAAGGATCTTGCTGATTCCATGACATGGCAGCTCCTGCCGCTTGGAGCGACAGCGCCGGCGGACGCCGTGAGGTTCATGCGCACGGACGGCAATGCAACCATGGTTACCGAAGTGCGGCAGTTCATCGAAGCGCTGCGAGGTTACATGGACGACGCAGAGGCGGCGGGCAGTGAAATGTCGCGCGTTGCCACGATCTACGACATCAACATGCAGTCCGTGAAGAAAATGACGAGTGCGGACCTTGTCGTTGCCATCTCTCCGACGGGAGACGGGCAAGTTGTGGTGCGGAAGACCGACCCCAACAAGACTCACCCCTACAACATGAAAGAGCTACTGGTAAGGGTCAACGACCGACGTGAAGGGCGTCTCCTGAATAGCTACGACTATCAAGCCGTGTGCTGGAAAGAAAACCTGAAAGACGAGGCGAAATACGCGTGGAAGCACAGCAACGCGGCAAGCCACGTTTGGTCCGGCGACGCCGTCCATTTCCTAGCATCACTCGATGATGACTATTACGACAAGTGCCGAGCTGAGTATCGCGAGAGGGCTTAAAGCTGCGCCTAGGTAAGACTGTCGGCTCGCAGTCCGTGCGTATAGCGAGGAGCTTGTACGAAGAAACCCGCTCCTACGGCGACCCCGGTCGCCAGGGCAGAGAGCAACCGGCGGCGTACGACGCAGACCAAGAAGTTATCGACTCAACCCATGAAAGAATGGGGTGATGTGGACGGAGACTAGCGGGATTATCGGTGTGGGCTACGAGGGCCACGATATTTCGTCGTTCATTCACCATCTTCAGCCGTGGAAGGTTGACGTACTCGTAGACGTTCGCCTGAATGCCATCTCTCGGAAAAAGGGGTTCTCCAAGACCGCACTTTCGTCTGCCTTGGCTGAGGCCGGCATTCGTTACGAGCATCTTCCCGTCCTCGGCAATCCCAAAGATAACCGTGACGGGTTCTGGGCCCCTGGTACGAATGCCGCGGTGTCTGCCCATGAAAAGTATCGAAAGTTGCTGCGCGCTGACTCAGCTCACGCTGCGATCCACTATCTGGCCCAGCTCGCGGCGACCGAACATGTGGCCCTTCTGTGCTTTGAGGCATCGGAGGCTTGCTGCCATCGTCGACTGGTGCTTGAGGCCGTTTCGGCCGAGGCTTCAGCTCTGTCTCGCACTTAGTTCTGCGACTGGGATCTGTAGACCCCTATGACGCTGAACGCTAGGGGGTGCTTCAACTGATTTCCGACGAAAAACAGCGGGCGACGATCGGGAGAACACATCTCCGTGAAGAATTTCTTGCGGATCTCGAACATGGCAGTGGCGTCTTCGCGGTCCTTCAGCCGTCGCTCGAGCGCGACAAGCTCCCAGTCGAGCAATCCCTGGACGTGCCCCTTGCAAGTCTTGTCTTCACAGAGGTAGGAATATTTTCCTTCGAACCGAGGTGCCTCCAGCAGCTGCACTTTGGGAGCATCTCCAAATAAATCTTCCTGGCCAAGGTTCACTTTCAGCTTTTGTGCCTGCTCCGGAGTCCAGCCTGGGTGAAGGGTTAGCTTGAAGTCTCGAACCTCACGGGGGCGTATCACCGCAAGCGACGGGAACTCCTTGCCGGCCCTCTGCGCCTTGAGTATTCCGCACATGCTCCATTGTGACGAAAGCGGCGATACATAACGATGACGCGGTTTCCAAGGATCCAAATGGGCGACAGCTTCTATCGTGGAACGGTCTGGAATGTAGCTTTCGCTTCTCGGATCCTTTGACGCCGGTTTCACCTGCAGCCGGATCAAGTCGTATTTTGTGAATTGGAAATACTCCTCCATTGAGCGGAACGGAATGGGGTAGAGACGTATCCACTCCGGGCCGCTCTCCCTCATTCGGATGCCCGCCACGCAGACGGTGTCGCCATAGGCTGCAGAGGGCTGGGGAGCAGCCTTCACCACGACAAGAACCTCCGCGCTCTCCCAGCGACTGTCGGGGTCCTTCGGATAGCAGCTGCGTCCGTCTCCATCGAGCGGCAAAAGATCGAACATTTTAGTCCCCCAGTCGTTTCGATAATTATGCACAGAACGATGGAGAACTCTTCGATTCTCAAAACCCGATTCGCGGACCTAGATCGCCTATGTGGTTTCGAGAACTGTTACCGAGGCGCTTCACCTGACGGGCTGGAACGCCTTCGACTCTCGATTAACGTCGTTCTCGGAATTCTTCGTTTCCGAGAAGGTCTCATTGCTGGTATTCCCAGAGCGGGCGCTGGACTGCGGCTTTCGTTCGATGAGGCGTGAGGAACAACGTGTCCCGGTCCCAAAAAAAGTGGGACGAACGCGGTGTGCAGCATTTACGGCTCGCAAATACGGGTGTAGGTCGGAGCCCGCCTATACGATCTACCAATGACCGAAACCAAAGAGATTGATAACCCTGGATCGAATTTCACCCAGGTCCTGGACTCTGCGGCGAAGCTGCCGGGTGTGAGGATCAATAGAGCCACCTACCTCCGAACAGCACTTAAGCGCCACTGCACCGAGGAACAAATTAAGAGGGCAATCGCCGACAGCCCAGCGGCAGCGGGTATCCCACTCAAGGTCATCGCTGAGGTAGCAAACACCTCTATCGCTTATGAGACAAGCAAGGTCACCAGTCTCTCGGCCCTCGCAGGTATGCCCGGCGGCTGGGCAATGATCGGCACTGTCCCGGCCGATCTGGCGCAGTACATGGGCCACATGCTTCGAATTGCCCAGAAGCTTGCCTACATCTACAGCTGGCCTGATCTGTTCGCCGATAATGGCGAAGAAATCGATGAAGCAACCGAGAGCATGCTGACCCTGTTCGTGGGTGTGATGTTCGGCGTGCAGATCGCCCAAGGTGGAGTGGCAAAAGTCGCGAACATGATCGCCGCCAATGTGGTTAAGAAACTACCGCAGAAGGCACTCACTAAAGGGCTCATCTATCCGATCGTGAAAAAGGTCGCCGGCCATCTCGGTAAAAACATGACCAAACAAATCTTCGCCAACGGGGTCGCGAAGGCCATCCCCATCGTCGGTGCATTTCTCTCCGGAGGCCTCACCCTGGGCACATTCCTCCCCATGTCCAAACGGCTGCAAAAGCACCTCGCCAGCCTGGAGCTGACCAAACCAGGACACCGGACCGAAGAGGCCGAGATCATCATCGCCGAAGTCATCGACCTGGAGGTTGTCGGGGCCTAGAGGAAAAGCCGAACCGTCAGAGCTGACCTAAGCCACGAGTCCAGCTGGCGCGTGCAGGCCATTGGGTGCGACAAGGTTGTCCCTGGGCAACTGCTCTGGGAGGCTGGTTCGGAGTTGATCAGCGCCCTTCGGGCTTGCGCAGCAAAACGACAAGCCGAACGTGTAGGAGTTCGCTCACCTGGACGCCAGGGGTTGCTGGGCGTCGCAGACAGAGTGTTACCCGACATCATCGGGGCGTGCGCCGTTAAACCAGCGGAAGCAAACCGAGCAGAACGTCGAAGGGTCGGGGGCTGCGGTGAGTCTGACCGGAAATCCATAGTCGCTCAGGCGCTGCGGTTCTGAGTAATAGAGCTCCCTGGTGTCCTTTTCGCAGAAGTACTCGCCGCCCCACTGGTGGATTTCGTGTACGGGATATCTCTGATGAGTCAGGTGACCCAGGTCTTCGATTATTCGTTCCAAATGCGCAGCATTGGCGTCAGTCCTTTGCTCAATGTTGAAAGTCATCCTTCCGCCGGACTTAATTGATGAGCGCCTCACCTGAATCTGTCTCTGGTCATCGGCAGTCGCCAATGCGGCGCTTTCCGCGATACCAAGGATGACGTCGGGTTTTCCGTCGGAAATCCGCCAACCTGACGTTGGTTGCCTGTAATTACTGCCAGCAAACATGTTGAAGACCTCAAGTCCGGTGATTGGGGAATCACGGGCGGTCATTCCCGCTGGCATCTTCCAGGACCTGAACCGTGGAGAAGCATTGAGGTGGATCACAACTAGGCTAAGCCCGGCAAGATCGAAAACCAGCGACGGTTTTTCGTCAATCACAAAGTAGGTCCCGGGACTCCTTCGCAGCTCCGCTGATTCGCGTGCCGACGTTACTGTGGAGAAAGCCGGCGCGGTGGTGCTGTAACGCTTAAGCGTCGTGCTGTGCCAGGCGTTCCGCCTGGCAGTGAGCAGATGGACATCGGATCGGCGAATGTAGGCCGCAGGGGTGTCCAATAGATCTAGGTCCCGGGGGAGCGACACGGGCTTGATCAGCATGTCCTAGCCCTTCGCGAAAGGCAGCGTCGAAGCCGATGCCGCTAGGCCCGCCTCGCTCGGCACCCTGAGCCTTGCCTCCGCGAACCGCGGCGCCATCGATTCCATTTGTTCCATGACCAGCTTGATTGCCTCCGGCTGCTTGTCCGGTGGATAACCGTTGATCACCAGAAGCCGTTTGATGGATGAGCGAAGTTTCGCCCGGACATCGTCCCGAACCGTCCAGTCCGTGCGCACATCGCGCTGCATGACGCCAACGAGCTGCCGAGCGATCTCGGCTAGCTTCCCTTCTCCCTGGACCACAACCGCGGATTCGTTCTGGGCCACCGCGTCGTAAAACGCCAGCTCATCGGAGTTCAGTGGGGGAGTGAAATGGGCACCGCGCTGCCCCTCGGCCGCCACTTCGCGGGCCAGTTCCACCAGCTCCGCTATCACTTCCGCGGACGTGAGCTGCTGGTTTGTGTATTTTTTCATCAGTTCGCTGATCCGCTCGGAAAACGCCCGCTGGCGGATCACGTTATTCCGTGTCGTCTTGGCGGACTCGTCAGCGATTAGCTTCCGTAGCGCCTCGATGGCCAGCTGCGGATTTCGCGCCTGCTGGGTCTTGGCGATGAATTCCGGCGTCAGGTCATCCAGCGACGGCTTGGGCATGCCCGCCGCCTCGTAGATATCCAGCACGTCACCGGAGGAAGTTGCGGAGGCAATCAGCTCTCCCAACAACCGCTGGATTTCCTCCGGCACCGGCTCGCCGCTGGCCTGCCGATCTGCCGCGTCATACTTTGCCATCCAAACGCGGATCTCCTCGTACACCTGAATCTCGGGCCGCAGCTCGGCCAGCGTCTCGGACCCTGAACACAAAGCCCACGCCCGGGACAACTGGCTGGAGAACCTGCGGTACTTCGCGGCCCGCGACTCCTCGCCCTCAGCAGGCTGGTTGCCGGGCGTGCCAGGGCTCCGCAGGTAACTCACTGCACCGGTGACGGCGTTCAGGAACGCCTTTGGCCCGCTCTTCAGCAGCACGTCCTTCCAGGCGTACCCTGCAAGCAACTCCCGCAGGGAGTCCACCAGCGAAAGCGTCACGCCAACGGCCTCATCGATGTTCCTACCTACCGGCTTGTTCCTCCGGTCGGACTGCGTGTACTCGCCCAGCGCCTTGGCCAGGTTCTCCGCCAGCGGCGCGTATGCGACCAGCAGCCCGTCCTCCTTGCCGCGGAAGGTGCGGTTCACACGCGCCAGGGTCTGCATCAGCAGCGCGCCTTTGAGCGGCCGGTCCAGGTACAGGGTGTGCAGCGGCGGGGAGTCGTAGCCGGTGAGCATCATGTCCTTGACAATTACCAGTTCCAGCTCGTCGTCCACGTCCTTGAGCCGTTCCTTCACGGTCGCATTCAGGGAGTCGCGGCGAACGTGGTCGGAGACCGGCGGCACATCGGACGCGGTCCCGGAGTAGACCACCTTGATCTTGCCCTTGGCGAGGTCGTCGGAATGCCACGCGGGCCGCAGCTCCACGATCGCCGTGTACAGCTTCGCGCAGATTTCCCGCGTGCCGCCTACGATCATCGCCTTGCCTGGCGCCTCAATGAATTTGCCCATCCTGGCGCTGCGGTTCTCCCAGTGCGCCACCAGGTCCGCGGCCAGCGCCGCGATCCGCGTCGGCGCACCGTATACGGCATTCACGACGGCGACGCTCGCCTCGATGCGCGCCCGCTCGGTGTCGTCCAGCCCCAGCGTGGCTTCGTCGGCTGCCTGGTCCAGAATCTCCTCGGTAAGGTCGGCGGCCAGACCCACCTTGATCAGCCGCGGTTCGAAGTACACCGGAACCGTGGCGCCGTCCTCCACCGCCCGGGAGAGGTCGTAGACGTCAATGTACTCACCGAACACATCCTGGGTGTTGCGGTCATCGAAGGAGATCGGCGTGCCGGTGAAGGCGATCAGCGTGGCGTGCGGCAGCGCGTCGCGGAGGTGCCGGGCGTAGCCGTCCAGGTCGTCGTAGTGGGAACGGTGGGCCTCGTCCACCACCACGATGATGTTGCGCCGCTCGGAAAGTAGTGGGTGCTCGGCGCCCGCGTCTTTCTCCGACTTGCTGCGGCCGAACTTTTGCAGGGTGGTGAAGTAGATGCCGCCGGTGGTGCGGTTGCTCAGTTCCGCTCGGAGCTCGGAGCGTTTTTTGATCTGCTTGGGGGACTCTGCCAGCAGCAGGCTGCGGTCGAAGCCCTCGAACAGCTGGCCGTCGAGTTCGTTGCGGTCCGTGATGACCACAACGGTCGGGTTCCTGAGTTTGGGGTGCCGTGCCACCAAGTTGGCGTAGAGCTCCATTTCCATGGACTTGCCAGAACCCTGCGTGTGCCAGACAACCCCGGCCTTGCCGTTGCTTTCCACAGCCTGGACGGTGCTGCCCACGGCTTTGGTCACGGCAAAGTACTGGTGCGGCTTCGCGATGCGCTTGCTGAGCCCTTCCGATCCTCCATCAAAGGCGGTGAAGTTGCGGATTAGCTGCAGGAACCGCTCCTGGTTGTAGAGACCCTGGAGCGAAGTCTCCAAAGCCGTCACAGCTTGGCCGTCTTCCATGAACCCCGGGGCAACCGGCTCGCCGTCGTCATCGACGTTCCACGGTGAGAAGTGGTTGAGGGGAGTGAACGGTGTGCCGTACTTGGCCTGGATCCCGTCCGAGGCGAGCGTGAACACGCAGAAGCGGAACGCCATGGGGAACTCGCGCAGGTAGGTCTGCAGCTGGGCGTGGGCGGCGGCGACGTCGGCTGTGGCGCTGCCGGCCTTCTTGAGTTCGATGATGCTCACCGGCATGCCGTTGCAGTAGAGCACTACGTCGAAGCGGCGTTTGTAGTCGCCCTGCACGAGGGTGACCTGGTTTACCGCGAGCCAGTCGTTCTGGTCCGGATCCGAGCTGAGCAAATGGATTGTGGGGTTGGCATCATTGCCGTCCGAGTCGATGTAGCTGAGCCGGTAGCCGTCCACGAGATAGTTGTGGATGCGGTGGTTCTCGGTTATGGCATCGTTGGACTTGGGCGAGCCCATTTCCGCGACAGCCTGCTGGAGGTACTGGGCCGGAACCGTCGGGTTGAACCGCTGCAAGGCCGTGAGCAGCCGCGGCCGGATCAGCAACTCGTCCCAGGAATCCCGCTCGCACCCGCCGGGCGCGATGTCCTGCCCGGTAGCTGACCGCCAGCCGAGCGGCTCGGCCAAAAGGTCTATCGCCATGCCCTCCCAGTCGGCTTCGGAAAAGGCTACTGCGGGTGCTGCTGTCACGGTGGTTCCCCCTGATGGACCGGATGTCATGCTAAATGTCGTGTGAAAGTTCGGCTTACAGTTCGCTGATGCTGGGCAGGATGAGCACGAGCTGACGTTACCAAGTCAATTGTGAAATCGGCGCCTGCATGATTGCCTCTGCGGGCCCGCGCAGCCAATGAGAACGAGTGTCCCGGGCGCCCCTTTCGCAAGGACCTCACGTGGACCCACCAACGCTGCGACGCGCTGCCACAAGATTGCGAGTTGGGGCCGCCCTTGCGTGATGCGACTCCCGGTTCGTGGCGGAGATTGTCTTCGAGCGGCCGGTGCTGACCTGACCGGTGACGGGAAGCGAGCAGCTCGGGACACCAGTCCGTCACGGATCTGGACGCGGGAGTGCCCGGGAAGGAAGAGTCGCTGCCGCGCTTCCGCGTCCCAGGCTGAGTCTTGCCCTCGTTGACTTTCATACGCCTGCGTTCACGAGTACGTTCTCGGCGTTCTTGACCCGCAACTTGCCGGACATGAGCTGGGGGAGCAGAGCGTCGCGGAGCCCGGAGAGGCATGAATTCTCGACCACGACGGCGGTGATCTTTTCGAGCAGCGGGGCAACTCGGGCTTCAGTTGACTTCAGTGCCTCACAATCGAATGCCGGAAATTCCAAGTGGTCGAAAGTCTTCATCGTGATCGTGTCAAAGACGGAGCCGTGGGCAATTTCCTTGGCCCTCAGCATTGCTCGCGTGATTGCGAAGTAGAGGACACCAGATGGTATTTCACCCGGCACGAACCCATAGCACGACTGATTGAATGACGCAGGCGCCGCCAGCCTGGCTACCGCCCCGACCGTTCCTCTTGCCGTGAGGATGACGCTTCCAGCAGGCAAAGGCTTCGCCTTAGTGCCGGTGATCGCCGCATATGTGATTTTCTCGTCTGTGGAACGTACGACTCCAAACTCCGCGCCGGTAATGTCCTTCGCTGAAGCCCAAAGCTGATCCCCCGTCCAGAAGTCCGGGCGGGATCTTGGCGGCGTTCCACCCAAAACGGGGCTTAACACCTCGCTCATGGGCCGGGTCTCGAGTCCGGCGGCAGAGCGGTCATACATCAGTCCAGCAAGGCCCCCTGCCGTTGCGGCGAGCTTGGTGTTGGCGGCGATCTTGTCGTCGAGGGCGCCCAGTACCTCCGCTATTGCACGCTGTTCGTCATACCTTGGCGCGGGAATTTGCACTTTCAGTAGGGCTGGCTGACGAATTCCGAGAACCGTCGTGCCTGTAGCCCTACCTTGAAGGTCAGACTGGACTTGAGTTGTCTGGAAAGAATAGAAGAGGAAACGACTGTCCAGAACGCCAGCCCGGCCGCGGAGCCCGAACACGCGCTGCGCCAGAGTCAGCGGTTCATCCGACTCGACCAACGCGACGCGGCCGAGCGGTGCCTCGCTGGTGAGGACCACGTCGTGCCTACGCGTTTTGTGGGGCATCCACTTATTCCATACGTCCGGCGAAACGCGTCGGGCGGCCGAGAGATCGAGCACACCGTTGCCCACAGACATGCCCGAAATGGCTGGAATGCCATGTTCGCTGAATTCGGGGTTCTTTCCGCGGTTGTCGATGAGGAATTCCAGTGAATCACCGAGAACCAGCGACGGCCAGGTCACGAGACCCGCCCCAACTGCTCACGCACAACCTGCGCCAGCCGCTCCGACTCCTCGAACTGCTCGTACAACTTCTTGGACAGCCGCGCGATCTTCTCCTCGATCGGCTCGCCGTCGTCCTCCGCGTCAGCAGCGCCGACGTATCGTCCGGGTGTCAGCGCGTAGTCAGCAGCTTTGACCTCCGCGAGACTGGCCGAATAGCAGAAGCCTGCCTCGTCGTCGTATGTCAGGCCGGACTCGACTGCTGACGTTGTCCCGCGCCAGGCGTGATAGGTGTTTGCGATCTTGGCGATGTCCTCGTCGGAGAGCGCGCGCTCGGCGCGGTCCACCATGTAGCCGAGGTTGCGGGCGTCGATGAAGAGCACCTGCCCGGTGCGGTCCACGGAGCCGTTCTTGCCCGCCGCCTTGTCCTTGGCGAAGAACCAGGTGCAGACCGGGATGCCGGTGCTGCGGAACAGCTGGGTGGGCAGGGCCACCATGCAGGAGACCAGGTCCGCCTCGACGAGCTGGGCGCGGATCTCGCCCTCGCCGCCGGAGTTGGACGACATGGAACCGTTGGCCATGACCACGCCCGCGCTGCCGCCGGGGGCAAGCTTGGAAATGATGTGCTGGATCCAGGCGTAGTTGGCGTTGCCGGCAGGAGGGACACCGTACTTCCAGCGGGGGTCGGACTCGGAACGTGCCCAGTCCTTGATGTTGAACGGCGGGTTGGCCATGATGAAGTCCGCGCCGTGGGTCCCGGTCAGTTCCGGGTGCTGGTCCCGGGCGAAGGTGTCGCCCCAGCGGGAGGCGAGGTTGGCGTTGAGGCCGTGGATGGCGAGGTTCATCTTGGCCATCCGCCAGGTGCGCTCGTTGAGCTCCTGGCCGTAGACGGAGATGTCCGAGCCCTCCATGTTGTGGGCTGCCAGGAACTTCTCGGCCTGGACGAACATGCCGCCGGAGCCGCAGCAGGGGTCGTAGACCCGGCCCTGGTGGGGTTCCAGTACTTCGACCAGGACGCGGACCACGCCGGCGGGGGTGTAGAACTCGCCGCCGCGCTTGCCCTCGGCCTTGGCGAATTTCTCCAGGAAGTATTCGTAGACCTCTCCGAGCAGGTCGCGGGCCTTGCTGGCGCCTTGGCCGGTAAACCGGGCCGAGTTGAAGAGGTCCAGCAGCTCACCGAGGCGGCGCTGGTCCACGTTGTCCCGGTTGTAGATGCGGGGGAGGGTGGCGGCGAGGGACTTGTTGTCCGCCATGACGAGGTCCATGGCCTCATCGATGAGCTGGCCGATTGACTTTGGTTCGGCGCCGTCCAACGGCGGGAGGCCCTTGGCGTTTTCAGCCAGGTAAGTCCAGCGTGCACGTTCCGAGACCCAGAAAACGCCGCGGCCGGTGTACTCGTCGACGTCGTCGATCAGCTGGGCGATCTGCTCCTCGTTGAGCCCGTCGGCCTCCAGCTCGGCCTGGATCTGGCCGCGGCGTTCCTCGAAGGCGTCCGAGACGTACTTCAGGAACACCAGCCCGAGGATCACGTCCTTGTACTGGGAGGCATCCATGGAGCCGCGCAGTTTGTCCGCGGCTTTCCAGAGGGTGTCCTTGAGTTCCTTCATGGTGGACGGGGCGAGGTCCACCTTCAATTTCGGGGGCATTGCTGGGTTCCTTCGGTTGGTGAGGCGGCGAGCTTACTGCTGGGGTCTGTCAGGGTGAGGCTTCCGCCCGCTACGCCGTCCGTAATCAGGGTAGCGAGTTCATCGAGGCGCGCGAGCCGTTCTCGGGCCTGTTGCTGCTCGTGTTGCAGCCGGTCGAGAGCTTCGCCCAGCTTCTTCCGCTGGGCATCCGGTGTGCGGCGCAGGCGCCACTGGCGCCAGGACTTGTCCGCTGCGGAAAGGCCGTTGATGTCGAAGGCAACGACGTCGGGCAACAGCCCACCGGGGTCACCGGCATCGATCCGCAGCACCCGGGCAGGGAATACGACGGCGGAACCGCCGTTCGTGTCCACCATGGCCGCAGGCCGGGGACTGGTGCAGAAGATGACGTCGCCAGGCCGGGTCAGCCGGCTCGCGGGATAGTTGGCTGCCAGGTCCAGTAAGCCTATGTACCGGGGCGGTGCGCTGTGCGGGTCAAGCAGCTCCGCCGGACCCACGACCCGGGTCCCCTCCTGTGCAGCCAGGTCCGCATCGTCGAGCCGGTTCCCCTTGAGGTACTTGAGCGTGCCGGCGGCGATCAGTTCCTGAACCGTGGCGGACTGGGCTGCCTTCGCGTTCGGCTCTGCGGGCAGGACGTTCACGGCAGCCGATTCTCTCGATTCGCTGAATTGCAGCAGGCGCACGAGTTCCTCCACTCGGAGTGCTGCCTCGGCACCACCGGGAATCCGAGCCGAACGGTGGGATGGCGCTGCCACCAACGACTTCCTGCTGGCCAGCAGCAGGCGGGTTTGCACCAGCCGGGCGAAGCGGAAGGAGTGGGCGCGCACCGTGGCGCCGTTTCCCATGGAGGAAACGACATCGCTGACCAGGTCCTGCTTCACGTCTTCTGTGAGGTCCTGGGTGCTGAGGTCCGCCACCATGGTCCAGCGCTCGGCAATGGGAACCTCAGCGAACGACGGTCCCAGCACCCAGAGTGCCTGGGCTTCGCGGGGCTTGGCACGCAGCAGGCCCTGGGGCAACCGCACGATGGCGCGCACCCGGCCGATCCGCAGCAGCCCCGCACGGAGCCCTGCAGGGCCGCCGTCCAGCGGCAGATCGCAGAGAACCCGTGCCGGGGCGATGATGACAGCCCGCTGCTGATCGTCCATCTGCAGGAGAAGGTGTTCCACGGCCGTGAGAATCTGCACTGGGTCCATGTCGGATTCACCGGGGGACGGGTACTGCGCCACGTGTACTACGGGTCCGTGGACGGCGAACTCGCCGCCGGGATCGACACGGGTCTGTCCGGTCTCCACGCCGTGCACCCGCAGGCGGCGACGCACCAGGCGGCCGGCGCCGCCGTCGTCGTCCGTTGTCAGAAAGGTGACGGGGGAGCTCTCGCCGGCTGCGTGCACGACGCCCATTAGGAGGTCGCTGCCGCCGCGGGTGGCGTCGGCAAAGACAGCGTTCCCGCCCAGGTTTGCGGCCAGTTCGACGGCAGCAGCGGCAACCAGCCCCACGGCAGAGTCGGTGAGGGCGGTATCCAAGGGTTCCCGTTGTCCCGTCCGGAACCGCGCCGTCAAGAGTTGCTCGAAAGCAGCAGGCGCGTTGTAGGCACTGTCCACCAGTCGGTCCGCGAACGCTGCCGTGGAGGCGAGCGACGCGCCCTTGGCCTCCAGCTCCGAATAGAGGAACCCGTCGTCGGGGTCGCATTCGTCCGCCAGGTCCAGCAGTTCAGCTGTGCTCAGTGTCCCCAGCGCGTGGCCGGTCATTGCCTTGAGCGTCAGCAGGGCGGTCAGAGCGTCCAGCGTGGTTCCCTCGGCGCTGCCGGCTGCTGCGCCGGGCACCCGGGCGAAAGCGGCGGCGTCGCTCACGGCTTCCGGGTTGTTCCCCCGTCCCGTGGCCGCCAGCCAGGCGGCGACCTGGTCGGCATCGAAAAGGTCATGGCCGCCTTCCAGCGCTGCGGGCTCGGGAAACGGATGAGCTGACCCGGCGCTGCGTTTGCGCCACATGGAAACGACCGGGCGCTGGACCTGCGCCAGGGCAGCCACGTCCGAAAGGGTCATGCGCAGGGCATCTGCTTCATTCATTTCCGCCTCCTTACGACGTCGACCCCCAGCCTAACCGGACGGGCACATCTCTCCTTGGAAGTGCTGATAACCGGGGTTATCAGCAACCTTCGACACTGCACGGGCCGGGCCGCCGTAGTTTCGATTCTGTAGCTGACAGGGAATCCTCCGGAGCTGCGACGGCGGCGGCGGGGAACCACGCATTGGGGGACCGGTATCCCGCCGTCGCTCAGCAGCTACCCGAGATCAGAGGAAGAGAACATGTTGAACACCGAGACGAGCGAGCCAGCGGAAACGCACATCAAAGACGTGCTGCACGAAGGGAAGTCTCCTTCTGGCCAGGCAAAGCCGGCACGGAAGCGACGGATCTTCGCTGCCGTCGCCGTCGTCGCCCTGCTGGCGGGTGCCACCGCCATCGGCACCACGCTGCCGGATCCGAAATCCAGCGACGCCTACGCGGCGCTGGCGGCGGAGAAAGCATCCGTGGAGTCCGAGAGGGACGCGGCCGAGTCCAGCTACGCCTCGATGAAGTCCAAGTACGACACGCTGCAGAACGGCATCGCCGCCCGTGAAGCCAAGGTGACTACTCGGGAGGCCGAGGTGGGTAAAGCTGATGCTGCTGTGAAGACAGCGGACGCCGCCGTCAAGGTCCGCGAGGAGGCTGTCACCGGCGCCGAGAAGGCCAAAGCGGCCAACACCGTAGCGGACGGTACATGGACTGTCGGATCCGATATCGAGCCCGGCACCTACCGCGCTGTCGAAGCCGTGGGGTCTTCCTGTTACTGGGGCATCTACCGGAGCGGCAGCAACGGCGGCGACATCATCGAAAACGACATTCCCGGTGGAGGGCGCCCTGTCGTGGCCCTCTCGGTTGGCCAGGACTTCAATTCAACCCGTTGCGGCAAATGGGAAAAGCAGTAACTTCCCGCATCCCATCATTCATTCACCCTAGAAAGGCACCACATGTCCCACGAGATCTCAGAACAGCCCTTGGTCGCTACAATTGCTGCGCCCCAGCCCCGGCCGTTCTTCAAGAAGAAGCGCTTCCTCATTCCGGCAGGCGTCCTGGTGCTCGGCATCGCCCTTGGCTCCTGCTCCGGCGGCGCCACCAAGGCCAGCGACATTGGTCCCACAGCGGCGCCGTCGTCCGCTGCAGCGGCAGCGACTGCTGCTCCGGCAGTTGCCGCGCCGGCGCCGGCACCGACTGTCCCTGCCGGCCCGTCGATTGGGACACCGTTCAGCGTCAAGATGGGCAACGGCGACATCGCGAAGATCACGATCGTCTCTGCCGTGCGGACGGACGCTGTTGCCACGACGGCATTCGCCACCGCGGCGAAGAACGGCAGCTACTTGCTGTTGGACGTCCTCTGGGAAACAGAATCGGGTAAGACCAGCTCCAACCCGTTCTACTTCTCGGCCAAGGACGCTAATGGGCGCAAAGCCGATCTGAGCCTCTTCGCGGACAACCAGCTTGGTTCCGGTGACGTTCTGCCGGGTGACAAGACTCGCGGATTCATTGCTTTCGATATTGCGCCCGGTGCTTCGACCGTGATGATCTCCACCCCGCTGATGCAGGAAGCCGCACGGATCCAGATCCCCGGGTAAACCAGATGGGACTGCTGAAGATTTGCTTGACAAGCTGACATTCAGCCTTCAGCAGCTCCCGAGACATCACCAATATCTGCGCCGAACGTCGGCTTGTGTCCGGTAAAGGATTGCCCATCACATCGGGGGGCGTAGCGGAGCAAGTTCTCAATTCTCGACAGACATGTACATCAACTGTTAGACATCTCTCGGGAGGACGCCGGCCGCGCGAACGGAAGGCGCAGCGGCGCCACCCGGGGGGATAGTTTGGGGGTCACTGACTTACGGGCAACTCGGCGCCGCGCCGTAACAAGCCCAGCACGCCGCTGTTCGCTCCGGCGGTCGGTTCGTATGCCGCCAGGCCGGAGACCGGCGTATCTCGAGAATTCTTCTCCCCTCTGAAAGACCAGAGGGGCACACAAGTGCGGCCGTTCGGGGCCGACATAGCCTGATTGGGGTTCCAGCTATGCATGAAATCAAGTGCCCGCACTGCGGACAGACATTCACTATCGATGAGGCCGGCTACGCCGACATCGTCAAGCAGATCCGCGATGCTGAGTTCGAACAGCAGCTCCACGAGCGGCTCGAGCTGGCCGAGCAAGACAAGGCCACGACCCTCGAACTCGCGGAGACGAAGGCCGCCAGTGAACTTCAGAAGACTGCGGCGGACAAGGATGCCGCGATCCAGGAGCTGAAGGCGAAGCTCGATGCCGGTGAGGTCACACAGAAGCTCGCTGTAGCAGAGGCGCTTAGTGTCGTCGAAAAGGAGCGCGACGCGCTCGTGAACGAGCTCGAACAGACGAAGCTGGAGAAACAGTCATCGGTGGAGCTGGCCGAAGCGAAGCTCGTCAACGAACTTCAGAAGGCCGCCTCGACGAAGGACACCGCGATCCAGGAGCTCACGGCAAAGCTCGAGGCTATTGAGATCGTGCAGAGACTTGCGATCACCGAGGCAGTCAGCACTGTCGAAAAGGAGCGGGACGAATTCAAGAGTGGTCTCGAACGAGCCGAGCTTGCGAAGCAGCTCGGGGAGGCGTCCCTGAAGGACAAGTACGAAACCCAGATCAAGGACCGTGAAGAACAGATTGAGCGTCTGCGGGACCTGAAGGCGAAGCTGTCGACCAAGATGGTCGGTGAAACTCTTGAACAGCACTGCGAGATCGAGTTCAACCGCATCCGTGCCACAGCCTTCCCGCTCTCCTATTTCGAGAAGGACAATGATGCCCGGGCCGGTAGCAAGGGCGACTACATATTCCGCGATTCCGACAGTGCTGGTACCGAGATTGTCTCGGTCATGTTCGAGATGAAGAACGAGAACGACGGCACCGCGACAAAGCACAAGAACGAAGACTTCCTGAAGGAGCTGGACAAAGACCGCACCGAGAAGGGGTGCGAGTACGCCGTGCTGGTCTCTCTGCTCGAGCCCGACAGCGAGCTCTACAACACTGGGATCGTTGACGTCTCTCACCGCTATCCGAAAATGTACGTCATCCGGCCACAGTTCTTCATCCAGTTGATCGCGCTGCTGCGGAACGCCGCGATGAACTCGCTCAAGTACAAGACCGAGCTCGCGCTGGTTAAGGCGCAGAACCTCGATATCACGAACTTCGAGCAGCAGATCGATGACTTCAAGGACGCGTTCGGCCGCAACTGGCGGCTCGCCTCCGACGGTTTCGTGGAGGCGATCAAGCGCATCGACGAAGCGATCAAAGACTTGGAGAAGACGAAAGAGGCCCTGCACAAGTCGGCCAACAACCTGCGGCTTGCGAACGCCAAGGCCGAAGACCTCACAATTAGGAAGCTCACACGAGGCAACGCGACAATGGCCGCCAGGTTCGTGGAGCTGGAGGCTAAGACGGCCGAGTGGGAAGCCAACTGACGCGCCGGATAAGAAGACGCGGACGAGCTGTCGCATGACCGGTTCGGGGTCTTCCATGAGTTCGGAGAGCCGGCGGCACACCTGCGCCAGGGGCGGCAGGGAGAATTCTGCCCGGAAGCCGGCCCAGGTTGGATCGCTGATCGGTTGGGGTTTCAATGTCGCTGCCGGTCTAGTCGCTGATGTTTTCCAGCAGCCACTGGGTGGAGAGCGGGTTCCGGCGCAGCGTGAACGTCCTCAGGGCGGAGCCTGAAGTACCCAGGCGCACCTGGACCCGCCAGAATTCGATGCTGACCATGTCGCCGCTGCCTACGGCGGCTGTGCGCCTGGTGTCCCACCACGCGTCCCGTCCGTACCAGTGCTGGGAATCGGTGTCGGGATCGACAAGCCAAATTTGCCCGTCGTGGCGGATGGCGAGGGGTTTGCCCGAAGTGTCGGTCCGGACCTGCAGGTCGTGGGTCTTGGGGGCGGTGTCGGTGATGGTGCTCATGGGGTGGTGGTTCTTTCGTGGTTCTGTCGTGCAGGTGGTTTAGGCGGCTTTGACGAGGGGGAGTTCGTCCCAGTGGGTGGTGTAGCGGGGGGAGAGCATGTCCCGTTTCATGGTCCAGTCAGGTCCGCCGCGGATTCCGCCGTGGCCCAGACCGATGGAGCCGCGCCCGTACCGTCGGGTCACGTCTTCCAGGAGTGATCCGATGTGGCGTTCTTCGTGCGGGTTTTCGAACAGGGACAGGGGTGCCTGGTTGCCGCTGGGTCGCAGGTCGGTGACCATGATCCCGGCCCTGGCGTAGCGGATGCCCTCCACGATGCGGGGCAGGAGGGCGTGCGCGGCCTTGGTGAGCAGCACCGGATCAGCGGTGGGCATCGGCAGGGGCACGCACACCGAGGGGTAGGAGGTGTCGTTCGGGTTGAAGTGGGAGGTGCCGGCGAACGCGGTGAGGACTTTGGCCTGGAGGCAGTGTTTGGCCAGCCGGGCCGAGGCTTGCTGGCCGTAGACGCTCATGACCTGCCGGATCCCGGCGGCGGTGGTGATGGGGGTGGCGAAAGACCGGGAAAAGATGAGCTGGTCCCGGCCAATCCGTTCCTCCTCCATCGGGATGCAGGGGGTGCCCTGCAGCTCCAGGACGGTGCGCATCATGACCACAGAGAAGCGGTCCCGGATCATCACCGGATCCGCCCGGGCCAGATCAAGGATGGAATGGATCCCCAGGGCGTTGAGGCGTTTGGTCAACCGCGTGGCGACACCCCAGACCTCGATCACGGACAGGCGTCGCATCAGCCCTTCCCTTTCGGCGGCGGGAACGGAGTCCCAATGGCAGACCCCGTCGAAGACGGGGTTGTTCTTCGCCCATTTGTTCGCCAGCTTCGCCAGCGTCTTTGTCGGTCCGATCCCCACACAGACGGGCACGCCGACGTTCCGCCGCACGGCGGCTTTCATGTCCCGGCCCAGGGCCAGGAGCTCATCGGGGGTGCCTTTGACGCCGAGGAACGCCTCGTCGATGCTGTAGACCTCAAGCCAGGCCGAGTACCGGCCCAGAAGCTCCATCACGCGGGCGCTGATGTCGCCGTAGAGCTCGTAGTTACTCGAGAGGGCAACGAGTCCCCATTCCCTGGCCCGCGGTGCGAGTTTGAACCACGGCTCACCCATGGCGATACCGAGGGCTTTGGCTTCGGGGGAGCGGGTAACCGCGCAGCCATCGTTGTTCGACAGGACGATGACAGGCCGGCCCTCCAGGGCGGGGTTGAACGCCCGTTCGGCCGAGGCGTAGAAGCAGTTCACATCCACGTGCGCGATCTGCGGCAGCTGCCGCATCACCGCCGGTTTCGACACGGCCCGGGCCCTTAAAGGTGGTGCAGGCATCGGACGGCAATGCCCCACACCACCAGCTCGGAGAGGGACGGTACCCGGATGTCCGGGTACGCGGGGTTCTCTGCCTGCAGCACGACCCCGGTCGCCGTGATCCGCAGCCGTTTGATGGTCAGTTCCCCGTCCAGGACCGCGACGACCACGGACCCGTCCACCGGCTCCAGGGCACGGTTGACGATCAGTTCATCACCGTCGCTGATCCCGGCGCCGGTCATGGAGTCCCCGGACACCCGCACCACATAGGTGGACGTGACGTCCTTGATCAGGTGCTCATTCAGATCAATCCGCCCGTCGAAGTAGTCCTGCGAGGGCGAGGGATACCCGGCCGCGACAGCGACCGGAGAGATCAGCACCGACAACAACGACGCACCCGCATCTATCACGCGGGGACCAATAAGAACGCCCACAACACACCTTTTATTCGAATATATCTTCGAATAAAGCATACCGCCCGGCACCGACAGCAGGCACCAAACGCTGGGACCGACCTCCGGCCGGGGGCCGGGTTGCACGCCAGTGGGGACAGCTTTGAGCTGTGCGGAGGGCTCCACCTGACCCCAATGGGCACAACCCGGCCAAGCGGGACGCTGTGCGAGGGAATGTCGGGACGAGGGCCTTGGGCGGGGCATAAGGAAACCTCCGCGCGAATCAAGGACTCAAGCGTGGAGGCTCCCGGTTCTCCAAGCTGGGGGGACTGGAGAACCAAAAGCAATTCTACTGACCACCCTGGCCGTCACGCTGCCGGGAAACGGGAGCTTCCGGTCACACCCGGGGGCGGCGGCCCCGGGTCCGCCCGATCTGCCACCCGGGCACGGCGGCGTCCAGAAGCGCGGCCTTTTCAGGGGCGAGGTCGCCGCGCCGGTGTTTGTACCGCTGGGTGTGGATCCACACCCCCAGCGTGTGCTCCTGCTCTGAGGCGTAGTGGTGGTGGCGGGGCCAGTCATTGCCCCCGGCGCGGAAGTCCACGACCTGGGCGAGTCGGTCATGCCACCGGGCCTCTTCCGCGGCCGCCCTGGAGTTCCCTTCCCACCCGGGGACCCGGGCGAGGCCCTCACGGTATGCGGGATCGAGGGCGCCGTCGGCTGCTTCCCGCCGGCGCTCCGAGAGCCACCGCGCCATCGACCGCTCACCCTTGTCCCCGGACCGTTCGCGCGGGAACCGGCCCACGGCCGTAATCCACGCGATGACCTCCTCCATACGGGCAACGTCCATGGGGGAGGGGCCGGCCATGGTCGCGGCCGCGGCGTGGTGTGCGGGTTCGAGTCCCGGGTCCTGGCGGCGGGCGATGACCAGGTGATACCCGACAGTGGTGGGTTCGGCGCGCACGAGATCGGCGATGCGTTGCCGGCTCAGTCCGAGCCGGTACATCAACACCCATTCCGCGTCCGGAGCGCGCCGTAACCGCCTGTCCATGATGGAGCCCATCCTGCCACGACCACCCCGCCAGGCAGGCCGGCGACGTGGCGACCCACCGCCGCCAGCCTGGCCGGTAACCCGACCGGCCCTCGGAGCTCCGGCGGAGGAGAGGGGTCGCCGGGCCAGGGAATGCGGCGGCGGTATTGCCATAAAGTAGTAGGAGTAGTAGTTTTGTTACTACTCCTACTACTATTTTTGAGGTTGTCGCCGTGGCGTTGAGTGTGAAAGACCGTGTGTTTGCTGCTGCTGAGCAGATCAGTGCCGAGCGCCGGCCTACCGTCTCGACGGTGCGGGCGGCGGCGGGTGTGAGCAACGCCGACGCCACCCGTTACCTGAAGGAGTGGGTCGAGGAGAAGCAGGCCGCGGGTGGTCAGGTCGCCGCGACGCCGGCGACGGTGCTGGAACAGGCCGCGCGGCTGGCCGGGGCATGCTGGGCCGAAGCGTCCACCGTGGCCAATGAGCGGCACGCCGCCGCGGAAGCTATCTGGGCGCAGGAGAAGAAGGACCTGGGCCAGGAGATCTCCGAGCTCGTCGCTGACCTGGACAAGGTCACGGGCGAGAAAGACGCCGCCGTCACCGAACTCACGGCCCGGGTCACCGCACTGGAAACCCAGGCCGCAGAGATGACGGCGCAACTGGAGCAGGCACGCGCCGCCGAACAGCAGACCAGCGCCGCCGCCGCCGACGCAGCGGCGAGGGTGGCCGCTGCCGAGGCCCGGGCAGAGACCCTGCAAAACGCCCACGACGCGCTCCTGCAGCGCATCGTGCCGGAAACCCCGGACAAGAACGACCAAGACCAAACGAACCAGTAGAGTCGGCCCCGGCGTTGAGCTGCCGAGCTACCCCACCTGACCTCTTGAGTCGGGGCAACAGTCCCCTCAAGGAACCGCTGACTCTCGTGAACTTCGTGCTGCACTGACGGCGCTGGCGAGCCTCGACTGCCTCTTGTGAGGCCCGTATGCGGGGCCCGGTTCTGGCAGGACTCTTAGACCGGCGCCGGGCCGCCCGCCCCGCCGCTACCTTGGAGGCTGGGCTTCCGCTGCCGGGAACTCCCGCAGCGTTGCCGCTACCGCTCTGACTGCTGCCGGGTCTTCGGTCCAGGGCCGGCCCGTGCGGGTGCAGGCATGGAAGTTTGTCAGCTCCGATGCCTCCTGGGCCACCGCCAGCTCGGCCCACGCCTCTTCGAGGTCCATGAGCTGTTCGGTCGTCGGCGGCTCCCTCGTCTCCAGGGCGCCGGTCTCGGGCGTCAACACACCCGTGCCGGCGGCCCTCGGGCGTTTCCTGAAAATACTCCGTAGCCCCATGCGCTGCCCCTTTGAATGAAAAGCCCTGGCCAGGAGGTCTACTCGGGGGAGAAGTACCTGCAACCGGCGGGACCCGTCCACCCTAGCAAGACCCTGATTTCCGCTGCGCTCCAACCAGGTTTTGGGCGTCCGCTGGCGCGGCCGGCTGTTGGGTCCAGTGCCTCCGTCGCAGGGCTCCGGAGACCCTGGCCCGCATCTCACGTCTGCGACGTTTTTGTGTTGCTGTCCTGCGGATTCTAGGCGTCCGCTCCAGCCCGTCCAGCCCCTCCTTCGTCGGGGCCTGCGGTGCAGGAAATGTCCCTCCGGCGCTCCTTCGTCGCTGATTCCCTCCAGGAATTTCCTCCCCCTTGCCAAGGTGGACAGGCCTCCGTCGGCCGCCGAGCAAGCGAGCTTGCCAGCAACAAAAAAACAACGGGGGAGCAGGGGAGCTGGCCGGTCACCTAAGCCGCCCCACTCACCCCAACTTCTCGGACAAGAAGGAGCAACACCATGAACGCAATCGCAACCAAGACCGTGACCACCAAGGACACCGGGGAGACCATCTACGGCGTGACCGTGCTGGGCGATTACCACGAGAACGGCGGCTACGACTGGATGGAACTCATCGAAGCCGAAGGCTGGGCAGTCGTCCCGAGCTGGGGCTGTGATGGCTGGGATCTGGGCCAGTGGCCCTATGTCATGGTCGCGGCCACGCGGACCGCTGACAGCATCGGCAACCTGTTCGGAGTCGCCACGTACTGCGAGGGAGACGTGAGCTGCACGTTCTACCGGACCAAGGCCCGGCAGTGGGACGCGATCACCGAACAGGCGTTCTTCCACTGGAAGAACGGACAGGCCCACGGCCCGGACGACCTCCCGGAAGCCGCCGTCGAACTACCCAGCCGCTACCGGATCCCCTACACGGTCAACGCCGCCTAACCAGCGCCAGAGCCGGTGCCCCGCCGACAGCGGCGGGGCACCGCACTCCACTAAAACCACTGGAGAGGACAACACCTGATGAGCACCTGCACCGCCCTGATCATCCCCGCCGACGGCCGCGAACCCGCACGGGTCGAAACCATCGACGCATCGCTGGAGAAACTGCAAACCCTCGTGGCCGGAAACATCGAAGCCGTGAGCGGCCACGACTGGCACTTCTACCTCAACGAGGAAGGCAAGATTCTGAACCTCGCCCCGAACCGCCGCGCCGCTGCGCTGGTCCTGGAAGAAACCGGAGTCCTGACCGATGTCTACTGCGGGAACGCAGTATTCCTGGGCGAGACGAACAACGGCGGCGAGGCCGACGTACCCGAGGAACTGATCGACCTGGCACAGCAACTCTTCGGACTGCACCAGCCGGTGAGCTGACACCCCAGACGGTGGCCGGCCCTTCATGGCCGGTCACCGTCTGGCGGTCCGCCGCCCGTGGTTGGCGGGCGCTTCTGGTTACCGGCGGCGGACCGCCAACCGCAGGCTCAGGCGCGGGAGGCAGGGCGGCGCGGCAAGACACCCGCAGCACACCATGAGCAGATCCCGGGGTGCTCATGAATGGTTCGCAGCGCTCACCCCAATAGAGGCGTCCGCTGGCGCGGCCGGCTGTTGGGTCCAGTGCCTCCGTCGCAGGGCTCCGGTGACCCGGGCCCGCATCTCACGTCTGCGACGTTTTTGTGTTGCTGTCCTGCGGATTCTAGGCGTCCGCTCCAGCCCGTCCAGCCCCTCCTTCGTCGGGGCCTGCGGTGCAGGAAATGTCCCTCCGGCGCTCCTTCGTCGCTGATTCCCTCCAGGAATTTCCTCCCCCTTGCCAAGGTGGACAGGCCTCCGTCGGCCGCCGAGCAAGCGAGCTTGCCAGCAACAAAAAAACAACGGGGGAGCAGGGGAGCTGGCCGGTCACCTAAGCCGCCCCACTCACCCCAACTTCTCGGACAAGAAGGAGCAACACCATGAACACCACACCCACCCTCGAAATGCTCGACCCGGCCACCCTGACCGTGGACATCAACGTCCGCAAAGACGCCGCCCTGACCGCCGATTTCATCGCCAGCATCAAGGAACACGGGGTGATGGAACCCGTCATCGCCCACCGCAAGGACGACGGAGGCGTGCACGTCCTGATGGGACAGCGCCGCACCCGCGCCGCTGTGGAAGCCGGGCGCACCAGTATCCCGGTGATGCTCATCGAGTCCCCCGAGGAAGCCGAGCGGATCGTGACCCAGGTCGTGGAGAACATCCAGCGCGCGGAACTGACCGAAGCGGACGAGGCTGAGGCCTACCACCAGCTGTCCCTGATCGGCGTTTCAGCCGCCACGATCGCGAAGAAGACCGGACGGACCAAGACGACCGTGGAGGGCGCGCTGAAAGCCAAATCCACCGACACCGGATCCGCCGCCCTGGGCAAGGGGTACACGATTGAAGCGGCCCTGATTCTGGCCGAGTTTGCCACTGACGGTGACGCGGTGGAGGAGTTGGAATCGGTCATCGCCGATGAACCGGACATGCTCGCCCACGTCACCCAGCAGTTGCGGGACCGCCGCGACCGCGCGGCCGCCCTCGCGGCGCTGACCGCCGAGCTGGAAGCCGCCGGGACCACCGTAGTGGAACGGGCCGGATACGACGGGGACAGCGAGAACGTTCGGGTGTCCTCGCTGAACCGGGCAGACGGGGAACCGGCCACCGAGGAGGAGGCCAACGCCGTGCACATTGTCACGTCCTACAACGGCCATCACTCCACCGTCCCGGTCGTGGCCGGATGGAGGGAGCTGGGTTTCACTCTCCGGTACAGCGGCTACGGCGCGTCGTCGGCGAACAAGGGTCCGATGACGGAGGAGCAGAAGGCGGAGCGGAAAACCCTGATCGAAAATAACAAGCTGATGCAGTCGGCTACTGTGGTCCGCCGTGACTTTGTGAAGTCGTTGCTGGCGAAGAAGCAGCCTCCGAAGGGCTGGCAGCACTTCACCGTTCACGCCATCACCCACCATCCCGAAACGGCCAGCGGTTACGAGGGAACCGTCGCCGCCGAGATGGCAGGAGCCAAGACGGGGGAGACTTCGGACCGGTGGGGCTGGAACCCGTTGAGGGACCACGTGGCCAAGTCCACGGCACGGCCAGAGGTATCCCTGATCGCGCTGGTCTGCGCCGGGTATGAGAAGACCATCGCCAAGGACTCATGGAGGTCACCGAGCATCCGCCACATCGACTACCTGACCCGGCTCATTGCCTGGGGGTATACGGCCAGCCCGGTCGAACAAATTATCCTCGACAGCGCCGCCCCCGCCCAGGAACACCCAGCCGCCTAAGGACCGCTTGCCGGGCGGAGCACCAGCCGCCCGGCAAGGCCCCCGGCCACTCAGCGCATGAGGGTCAGGAACCTTCCAGAGATCGGGCGGTCCGCCGCACGGTGCGAACCACAGCAGCCACTCACCGGCGGCGGACCGCCGTTTGACGCGACCTCCCGGGACCATCCAGGTGCCGCGGCTCCGGCGACACGATGACACGTCAGCCGTTCAGCGCAGGTACAACATTCAGCTAAGCTGGATCACAGATTTCCTTTGTCCGAGGAGCAGAAGAGGACCGGCCACCAGGCCGGTCCTCTTCTGTTTAACCACACGCACCCGGACGGCAAACCGGAGACCGGCTCTATACCTGGGAGGTGCAGTTCCTACGGCTCAGTGGTTTCCCTTTGACTGTCTCCGAGCCGGCCGCCCCATATGGAGACTGTGCACGGCCACCGCTCACCCAGGGGGACGTGCGCTGGGATGGTGACGTGGTGGTTGTGTGCAGACGGTCAGGTGGGTCCCGTCGTCCAGATGTGTGCGGGAAAAGCCCGTAGGAAATAGCTTTTGCCGTGCCCATGTGGGCGAGGGGTTACTACTCGGAGACGCCAGCGACGGGAGCTGACTCTTGCGCGCCCTTCCGGCCCCGCGGACGCCCGCCGGCCTTCTTGGTCGGGGCGTCCAGTCCGAAGCCACGCAAGTCGGATTCAGTCCACTCGGCGCGCAGGGCAGCCTGGTAGTCCTTGGCGTATTTCTGTTCCGCGGCAGCGAGCAGCTGCGCTGCTTCCTGAACCTCGACGCCGCTGGCAGCGGCCTGTTTAACGGCGTTGACTTTGGTGTCCCTGGCGGCGTCGATCTTGGCGGCGGCTTTTGCGGCAATGTCGTTGATGTCCATACCAAAACCCTACCGGCCACGACTGACACCCGAATGCTGGTTTTCGGAGACCAAATGCGAAAGGCGAAAAAACCTCCAGAGGAGACCGTGCAGAGCAAGCTGGTAACTTAGCACGGCTAAGTTGGCTCGATCCTCGACTTGTGGTCTCGGATGCGGCACACTTGTCCGTGTGGTCCCCGGGTTTCCGGGTTCGCTGCGCTGGCAAGTTCGAAGGGCGGGGCAAGTGAGTGAAGGCAGTGGCTTCGCCGGTTGGAAGTCCCGTCGTCGGCGGGCGAATGTTGACGGCGGTCGGATGCATCGTCATGAAGTTAAGGTCAGCCCGGAGGAGGAAGCCAAGCTCCTTGCCCTGGCGGAGAAGCACCGCGTGACCATCCCGCGGCTTTTGGTCGAGGCTGCGCTCAGTGAGGGCACAGAAAATCCGTCGGAGCGGCGGGATCAGTTCATGCAGCTTTCTACGTTGCAGCGTCTCGTCGGTACCGTGGCGAACAACATCAACCAGATCGCACGGCATGCGAATTCGACGGGGGAAGTGCCGGCAGAAGCTGCGGCTTCCATCGTCCACGCACGGGCTGTCATCATCCGGATTGACCGTCAGCTCGCCGACATGGCCGGGCGGTAGTTTCAACGTGATTCCGAACATTACCCAGGGCGACCGCGTGGCGGGTCTGATGATCTACCTCGCGGGCCCGGGGCGGGCAAACGAGCACGAAGAACCGCACCTCGTTGCGGGCGATTCGGCTCTCATGGCCTGGCACGATGACAACGAGCTGAACCGCGATGCTGCCCTGGATATTGCCAATGCACTCGACCGGGCCAAGCAGTTTTTCGAAACCGAAGTAGACGGCGGACACGTCTTCCACTGCTCTTTGAGTTTGGCCGCCGAAGAAGGCCAGCTCAGCGATGAGCGATGGGGTGCCATCGCGGACGACTTCATGAAGGAAATGGACTTCACCGAGGACGGCGGGAAAGCCCCCGCCCGGTGGGTTGCCGTCCGTCACGGACTGAGCAAGAACGGCAACGACCACATCCACATCGTGGCCAGCATGGTCCGGGACGACGGCACCAAATGGAACGGCTGGAAGAGCAAGTACAAGTCCCAGCAGGCGGCCAGGACATTGGAGAAGAAGTACGGACTGAACGCTGTCGGGACCCTGCGTGCCGAGCGCGGATTCACCCCGGCAGAACAGTCCAAAGCCATCCGCCAGGGACTGCCGGAAGTCGAGCGCCACAGCCTCGCCCGCAAGGTGCGCGTCTGCGCCGGAGCATCGACAGATGAGGCAGAGTTTGTCCGCCGGGCACGCCAGGAGGGCATGCTCGTGCGCCCCCGCTACGCGGCCGGCCGTACCGACGTCGTGACCGGATACTCCGTGGCCGAACGCCCTCGCAAGGGTGAGCGTGCCGTGTGGTTCGGCGGCAACTCTTTGGGACGTGACCTGGCGTTGCCGAAGCTTCGGGCTGAGTGGGAGAGCACCCCGGAGTCAGCGGAGAGCGCTGTCGCGGAATGGAACGCTGCGGCGCGCAACCGCCGGCCGGTCAGCCCTGGCCGGGAGACGCTGCAGCCGTCGGCTGAGCTGTGGAGCAAGTACGCCAATGACGTCAGTTCCCTCCGGGAGAAACTGGCCACCACCGGCCACGATGATCATGCCGCCTGGGCGCAGGCAGCCCGCGAAACTTCCGCGGCGTTCGGTGCATGGTCGAAGCGGATCGAACCGATGCCGGGACCGCTGGCGGACGCCGCCAGAGAACTCGCCAAGTCAGCCCAGCTGCGCCGCTACCCGTCAGGCCCGGCAGTGTCCTTGCCGTCGGCACGGGGGGCGACCATGGTCCTCCTGGCCGCGACCTCCAAGAGTGACCGCGCCGCCTACGCCCTCATGTTCCGGCAGCTCGCCCAGACGGCCCGGGCCATCCACGACATGCACAAGGCCACCGACGATTTGCGCCGTGTCCGGGGTCTCGCCACAGCTGTCCGGGCGGCCAGCAAGGTTGTCGAAGCCAGCGCCACTGCACAGACACTCAAGGCACAGCCGATGTCGATGGAGACGCTGCGCCAACAGCACCCGGAAGCGTCCGAGGAAGCCCTTAAATCAAGGCTCCTGGTCGAACGTTCACGGGGCGGGTCACCGCTGCCTCCCGTTCTGACCCGACAGGACGCAGCGCAGCTGCAGGGAGCGCAGTCACGGACCGAAGATACCCACCGGCAGAACAATCCAGGCATCGAGCGATAGGGGAAGAGCATGAGCGAAGCAGACGGAATGGAAGATGCAGTGGACGGGGCGATGCGTACCGGGCTGATGGTCGCCAGCCGCATTGGCGAGCAGCTTGCCAGAATGCGCGAACAGGAACAACGCAACATCGCCGCAGCAGAGGAACAACGAGCCCGTCAGCTGCAGGAACGCTTCGACGCCCAGCGCGCTGCCGCCCGGGCGCAGCTGGCGCCGGTCGGCCGCGAGGACTGGTGGGACAAAGCTACCCCCGAAATGATCGAACGGGTTCACGAGACCGCCACCGCATGGAAGGCCTACGACCCCGAAGCCGCCCAGGCATCCGAGAAAATCAGCGAACAGGTCCAGAGCCGGTACGGCATCGACGTGAACAGCACCGGAGCGGACGAGGCATCCGTTTCCGAGGCCCTTGCCCTAGCACAGCAGGCCCGCTCCGAAGCAGAAAATGAACGGACCAAAGCATCGGCCGCACGCACCGATGAAGTGGTGATCGGCGCAGCAGTTGCCGGCGCCAACCGACAGGACCGGGAAGACAGAAGCGAACCGGCGTGGAACTCCGCAGAACGACGCCAGCAGTTGGCTCAAAGCCTGGAGGGCAAGGGCGACCGCGAAGCCGTGAACTCCCGCCTCCTGGCAGACAAGCACCAGGGCACCCACCCGTCGGCCGCCGTAGCGCAGAAGCCCTCGCTGGCCAAGACATCCAAAATGGCCAAACAAGGCGGCCATGGCAGGACACTGGAACGCGGCGGACTGGAACGCTAAAGCACTACTGAAGAGGGACCGCCAGCGGTGGTACCTCTCCAATACCTATGCCGGAGTGTCACTCCTCACCAGTTTGTGACTTCAGAAAAGCAAGACACTCGGCAGCGTGGGTGTGCCCCTCATCCGCCGCCTGCTTCAGGCGTTGGAATGCCTTGTCGCTGTCACCTTGATCAGCAGCTCTCTTGCCGGATTCACAGAGTGCGTCGAGATTCCCCAAAACCGCTGCTTTCTCAAGGAGGATGGCCGCTTCCGCGGCATCCACCGTCTTTCCGCCCAGTAATAGAGACTGCGACAACAGGTACATTCCGTCCGACGATCCCAGATTGGCTGCCGTGCGGAACAAGGCTTGACCCTTGTTCAGCTCGCCTTCATCAATGAGAAGTCGGCCAAGATTAAGCCTGGCTTGATCATCGCCCGCTGCAATACCCAACGCATATTGAGCCTTAGCCTCTTCTACGCGGCCGGTGCGCGCGTAAATTACGCCTAGACCAGTTATCGCCCAAGGAAGCTTGGCCTCGGCCGCTCTCTTGAACAACTTTTCCGCCTCGTCGTACTTCCCAAGCTCTGCCAGCTTCTTTCCGACCATTGCAAGTCCGACCGCTCCTCCGCGATCGGCGGCTCTCTGGTACAGGTTGTCGGCTTCGTCGTGCTTGCCTTTGGCGGCCAGTATCGAACCCAGCCAGCCCATGGCCGAGGGATTCCCCCGCTTCACAGCTTCGCGCAGAAGGGGTTCCACTTCTTCGGTCTTGCCTTGTTTGTTGGCCAGCATGGCCAACTGGAATAGGGCCGCGCCGTCGCCTTTGCTCTCGGCCTTCCGATACCAAACCTCAGCGGCGGCCGTGTCGCCCTGCAGCTCCAGCTGCAGGCCGTAATTCGTCATACCGAGGGCGCTCCCTGCCTCTGCAGCCCGTTTGTGCCATTCGATTCCCTCGGCGGTTTCACCCCGGCCAATGAGTATGTGGCCGAGGTTCGTCATTGCCGATCCGTCGCCGACGGTTGCGGCCTGCCGGAAGAGCTTCTCAGCGTGTTCTGTTTTTCCCTCTCGTAGCAGCATGACTCCGAGGCCGGTCAATCCGCGGGGGTTTCCGGCCTCAGCGGCTTGAGTATCCCAAGCCTTCGCTTCGGAGATGCGGTCTTGGCGTTCAAGTGTGATCGCATAATTGACCATCGCGTCCGGATCCCCCATATGGGCAGCTCGTTCGAAGAACACGGAGGCGATGTCATCCTGGCCAATGAACTGCGCTGTGATACCTGCATTATTCAACAATCCGGCTGAGACCTCAGACTGCGCGGCGGTCTGCCACACCTGCGTAGGAATCGGCTCACCAGAGGCGGCAATGTGGTCAACCAAGTAGTCAAAGGCCCGGAGAGATCCATCCTCGTTCCTTGCCAAAAGACCGAAGAGATTGCCCCCAACTGTCTTCGCAGTCGCCCACTTCAAGCCAGCGTCCATGTCTTCATTCGATGGCTGAGGTTTGAGGCTATCCATGTAGGGGGACACAAGATTCCGAACGGTCGCCTCGGGAACTACCTCACCGATTCCCGACCGCTGCCAGTCAATGGCAGCCAGCACCAGAGCTCTTCCAACGGGGTTGGTGGAACGACCGGCGTCCAACAGCTCTACTGCCAGGAATCCTCCACCCAGATAGGTTCCCAGACCGTGGTCAAGTACGCCCTTACTCACCTGCGGGTTGCCGCTAAGAGCAGCTAACCTCTGGCTTTCAGATGCTTGATCGGTGAGATGCACCTTCGTGAAGCATTGCAGGGTCTCCCACTGGGTTCTGGGCTGATCGCTGCTCGGCATGAAAGCTTCATAGGAGGTCGCCCGCATGGTCGCCACGACGACGTTCTCGTTCTTCTGTAGGTCCTCAATCCACCTCGCCTTCAAGTTCTTTGAATCTTGGAGATACCTTTCGAGATCATCAAGCCAGACCACATGCTGCTTGGGCATTTCGCCAGCGTTCATGATGTTTGCGAAGCCGTCGGGAGGATCTGGCATGAACACATGTTTTTCGGGAAAGAGCTCTTGCACGAGTTCGGCTGCCATCCGAGTTTTCCCGGCCATGGAGGACCCCAGGATGAGGAGCGGCTGCAGCAGCGCGATGGCCTTCCTGGCCTCGTCTTCGGCATCCCGGTGGAGATAGGGGATTCTGACTTGGGCATTGTGGACACCCCACGTGCTGAGGGGAATGTTCTTTGCCGCCGGACCTAGCATCGATTCCGGCCCACTGGTCCGCATGGATTGGTGGCGAACATCTGCGCTGGCGTCGTTAACCTTGGCTTTGTCCTTCAGGATCGCTGTGACCGCCCCAACCACGAGCCCCACAATGCCGAGCGGTACGAGAATCCAAGGATCCCATCCGACACTCGCGAGGAATAAGCTCAAGGCTCCGACGGCAGCGGCTGAGGCAGGGAACCACCAACTAAGTTCGCGGCGCTTCCGTGAGCGCCAGGATGAAGACAAACGTTTCCCCTAGATCCTTGCTGGACAGCTCCACTGAGCGTCTCTCCCAGAAGTGTAGGCCGCAAGTGTTCATATGGTCCTGGACTGGTGACTCATACGACGGTCGTAACTCCCGGCGACTGGGAATCAAAGAATGGAAGATGGGACCGGCGAAGGCGATCCTATCTTTTGTCGTCGGTCCAGAGTTGAAGCCCTTGGTCGATATTTAGAGAGATTTCATAGGCACACAGTTAACTGATATTCGACTACCGATAATGGATCTTTCGTCAACTTGTCCTTCCGCTAATGTCGCTGAGTCAAGTCCGATCCAGTGTCAGAGGCGACTGTCATACTTGCCCGTGTGAAATCCCGAACTGAACGGCTGGACATCGTTGGCAGCAACTCGACGACCAGCCTGGACCAAGCTGCGGCTTATTATCAGCAGGTCGCCCGTGAGATGACGGACAAGGACGACCCCGAGACATACTTCGGAAACGCCATAGCCAATGCTCGCGACGCTCTCGAGGAGTGCCTGCGGGGCTATGACTCATTCGACACGCTAGCCTTTCTGCGTTTTGCCGCGGGTCCGTGGGACTTCACCGAAGTGCGAGAAAGCGAGAGCCAGTTAGAAAATTCCCAAGCTGCCCAGGACGTCGTGGCGCTGACACTTCTGGGTATGGGGCTGCCACGACTGCCATTGACGGGGGAGAACTCTGGGCAGCCCAATCCTCCAAAAGCACTGCGGCTGGCAGCCGACATCGTGACTGCCGCACGGACGCGCGCCCTCTTGCGGGGCGGGCGATCCCTACAGCCGCTGGGCGCCCTCGCTGGTGAGTTCGTAGGGTACGAGTTATCCGTGCGCGGCAGGCAGTATGAATCGATTGCAACAGAACTGAACACCGAGCACTTAGGCCATCCGACCGTTGCAACGATCACGAAGAACCTGCTCGGATTTACCCTCGAAGACATACGTGCGGTCCGCGAGGCGTCAACTGCTCTGATGAACGAGCGCTTCTTTGGTGCGCGTGACCGTATCGGGGAGGCCAGCCAAAAGGGTGCTAATACAGACCCTGAGGCATTCCTGCACGACATGAACCTGATGCTGAATGAATGTCGGCTGTTCGGCGCCGTTGTGCCCTCTGATGTCGCCGACCGCGCTGGAATCGAGGAACCGACGACGCGTGCAGTCCTGGATTTTTTCAGCGCATCCCGGCCCGCAGAAGATGACCCCAACCCCGTTATGAAGTTCGCCATGGGCGCATGCCCTGCACCGTGGGGCTCTATCGCCGACGACGGCGAGTACCTGATTCTTAACGGGTTCCTGGGTGAAGACGAATTGCGCCGCGACATTGAGCGGGGCCTGATCGCGGCGACCACGGGGAGGCGCGGGAATGCAGGGAAACTGTGGCCCAAGTACGACAAACGGCGTGCTGTCTATTCCGAATCGAAGGCTGCCGGCACACTCAGTAGGCTACTGAACGGTGCCGAACCTCAGTGGGTCGGGCAGAAATACATCGGCCCGGTTAGCCTGAATGATGTCCCCGGTCTGAGCAGGGATGCAGACCGGACGGCAATCCCTGCCCGTGAGTTTGAGTCTGACCTGCTTTTCGTCGTCGATGGAGTCGCCCTGTGCGTTGAGGTCAAAGCTGGTTCCATCCACGAGAAGTCCCGGGCTGGCAACGCCACGCGGTTGGCCACCGATCTGCAGAAGACACTCAAAGAAGGCAACGAACAAGCCGATCGATTGACGCAGCTGATTGCCATCAACAGGGGAGTCTGGAGCGCCGAGGGATCGTGGATAGACCTCGCCTCGGTTTGTGAGGTCCACTCAATCGTCGTGATGCTCGATGACATGGGCCCGCTGTCGTTGTCCATGAACGAACTCGCGCACAAGGGCATCATCGATTCCGAAGAAGTGCCCTGGATTGTGAGCATGCACGATCTGATGGTCATAAGCCGCACCGTCGATCACCCGGCCCAGTTCCTCGAGTACCTGCGCCGCCGACGGGGCCGGAAGCTCGCGACGATGGTGAACGGTGTCGATGAGCTCGACATGTTCATGTGGTTCCTCAATGGAGGAATGTACTTTGACCCCGATCCCCGCGAGATTGCCGACCAGATCCCTACTGGTACGAAGGTAAAGGCATCGGAGCTACGCCGCTACGAGGAACAGCCGCGTGTCCGCCTCGGCACGCTTACCGACCCACTTGATGGGTGGTTCTACAGTCAGGAAGGTCTCTCGCGATCAGACGCACAGAAGCCGACCCGACGAGAGCAACCCTGGGTTGAGCAATACCTCTCCACGGGAGAATCGGTGCAGTCTCCCGGCTGGCTGCGATTCGGTGCGGACTTGGTCGGACTCAGTGAAAAGGCGCAGCGCGACATCGGAAAGGGCCTGAAGGAGCAATGCCGCCGGGCACGTGGAAGCGCCGTAGAGCGAAGCTTGACCACGCATTCCGCCGCTTCCCATGGATCTTGGTTGCTCACGTTGGCGGTCGTGCCGCAAGGAGCTACCACCGAGCACCTGCCCGAATACATGGAGGCGAAGCAGTACCAGACGCGTTCTAGCCGATCTATGTTGCTGCTCTATGAAGATGATGGGTCGCTCACCGGGTCTCATTATCGCGACAGGCCTGAAGCACGAACGGCTGACCGCGACCGGGCCATCGACATTGCACCGCTGCGAAGCCTGCCGATGACATTCAGTAAGCTCCCTCCCAGTGCTCGACGAAGCACAGTCCGACTGAGGAGCAAGCGCGGAAACAAGAAGCGCTAGTCGCTGATCACCAGGCTTACCAAAGATTCGAAATGATCTTCAGCAACTAGGATCGCCGGGCAGTCCAACCGCCGACTGACTGATCCCTATCGGGCGGTAAAACATGCCCCTTCTGGCCGCCGGCCACGGGCCTGACCATTACGCCGATAATCGACGTTATGTCGTGTTGAGGTGATCCTACTGCAGAATCTGCAGAATAGGACTCGCTGATATGCCCCGCCCCGAGGGGCGAAACAGCCCGTTCAAAAGCTCGACGGCGAACGACCAATTAGCTCCCCAATAGTCGTGGGACGGCTGATGGGCCCAGCAAGTTCCAATTCATCCGTTTGATCTCTCTACCAGCGCTCGGAGTGCTTCTGAAGCGCTCACATTCAACGCTGGCCAGAGATGCACTCGGTTTTCCATCCGACAAAAGTGCCGCTGGACGTTGCAGGTCCGTGGCTTTTATCGCAGCCACGAGTTCAACCGCAATTCTATTTGCTACGATGACGGTCGATTGAGCATCCGCTCGTCGATAAAGGCAAACCCGGTGTGAGCCGGGGACGCAAAGCCACGGGGCCCACGAGGTCAGCCGGGCCGCCGAACAGCGAAGGTCTCCTGCATGCTCACGCACCCAAGGCTGTCCTCCCATGCTCCAAGCGAGGGTCAGGCAGCACCTAGAATTCATTTCCCGGCGGCTGGCTGGGCTGGGCGAACGGCGTCGAGTAATCCCGTGGTGCCGTTCCGGTTCAGGGGAATTGCCGTCCGGTTCCCGCGATCCAATCCATGTGCAGGCCGCCCCGACCCGTGGGCTAATTCTGTCTGTGGCTTTCTGAACTTGCTTCCCACTTAATTTTCTATCTGAGGGTGTCATTTCATGCCTAGAAATTCCCCGGCGGTGCCCGGTACGTCAACGGTGACGACGCGAGTCCTGCTGCAGGTCGTGGCGAAGCAGGCCGGCGCGGAGGGTGTTGATCGTGTCCTGGAGCGTGCCGGACTGCGTGCCCAAGCGGACCAGCTGCACAGCGTCGGAGAAAGGATTTCCTATCCGGACAAACTTCGGCTTTTCGAATCCGCCGCGTCCGAGCTCGCGGATCCCCGGATCGGACTCCGTCTGGCCCAGGCGTCCCACTTGGACCCGGCAATCGAGCCGTGGCGGAGGTTGGCCCGGGCGCAGGGTACCCCGGCAGGCATGTTCCGCGGAATCTCCCAGATCTCTACACGCTTCGATTCCGCCGCCGTGTTCAAGTGCGAGTGGGTAGAGGAAAGCTCAGCTGCGCTGGCCTGGAACTTGCTCCCACCGTACCGACCCAGCCGGTTCGACTGCGACTGCAACATTGGCCTTCTCGCCGAGATTCCTGTGCTCTTTGGGCTGCCAGCGGCGCGCGTAGACCACGGCGGGATCTGCCAGGTCAACGGGGCCCCGGAGTGCGTCTACGAGGTGGTTTGGTCCGCACCCCGACTTCAGCGCCTGCGTAGGCTGCTGGGCAGGCTGAAGAGGGATGAAGCAGTGATCGCTCGGCGCTCAACCGCCGAACACCGGCTCCGTATGCTCGAAGGCGCGGCGGCCGACCTGGCCAGCAGCACTCCGCTGGAGGAGCTGCTCGACAAGATCCTCTCCCGCGCCGACAGCGCCGTGCACGCTCCGGGGCACCTGCTGGCAGTACGAACGCCCGCGGGAGGACGCCACGTGCTGGTCCGCGGCATGGGGGGAGCCCTGGCGAAGGAGCTTGACGGGGAGGAAATGGCTCTGAAGAGCAGCTCGCTGGCAACGTTGCCGGTATTGAGCGTTCCTGTCGCCTCCGCGCAACATTCCTATGGTGTGTTGGCGGCCGTGGCGCACCCCGGACAAGAATTCTTTGCTGAGGACATTGACGCTCTTTCGGCCTATGCCCGACACGCGGCCGTCAGTCTCGACTTTGCCGGGATAGTCGCCGAAGCCCGCGAACACGGCGAAACAGCCCGGCTGTTATTGGGCGTCTCCCGTTCGCTGGCGCAGCACTCGACGGTGGAAGCACTCGCCGGATCGATTGCCGACGCAGTTCCTTCTCTTTCGGGAGCCGACCGCTCAGCGGTCGCCCTCTGGGAGAGCGAAAGCGGCCGGCTTCGGATCGCCGGCATGAACGGGTGGCACGGCGAACTGGCAGACCAACTGGCCGCCTACGAGACCACCGCCCAGGAAAGTCCCGAGCTTTCCGAGGTGATCGCCTGCGGCGTTCCGCTGCTGGTGGACGGGAACAGTTCGGACTGGGCCAGGAAGATGCTCGCCGACTTCGCCCTCTCAGCACTGGCGGCTGTACCAATCATGGCCGGAGACCAACTCAAAGGCCTCGTGCTCGCTCACTGGGCCGACCAGCCGGCGTCGAAAGCCCTGGAAGGGGCTTTGATAGAACGGCTTACCGGGCTGGCGGCACTGGCAGCGGTGTCGTTGGATAACATCCGGTTGCTCGAGGATGCCCGCCGGCAGGCCCTGCATGATCCGCTGACCGGGCTGCCCAACAGGGCGCTCCTGGAAGACCGGCTGGAAACATCACTGGCCCGGGCCGGACGGAACGGACGCCGCGTTGGTCTGCTCTTCTGCGACGTCAACCGGTTCAAGCGGATCAACGACAGCCTCGGCCACGGCGCCGGTGACAGCGTCCTCCGCCACGTCGCCGCCCAAATCGCGGCTGCTGTCCGCGACTGTGACACCGTGGCCCGCTACAGCGGCGATGAGTTTGTTATTCTTCTGCCCGACATCCAAACTCCGTTGGAAGCCGACCACGTCGCCGCCAGAGTCCGCGCCGCCCTTGCCGAGCCCATCGAGGTCAGTGGCAGGAAGATCTTCGTTGATGTTGCCATCGGAACCAGCGTCAGCTGCGCCCTCCCCCCGGGGGATACGGACACACATTCGGAGTCAGCCCGCCGGCTCATAGAGGCAGCGGATTTCGACATGTACCGGGCTAAAGCAAGGGCCCGGGGCCAAACACCCCCGGGAGTGCCGCGCAAGGACTATCTTCGGCTTGAAACCGACCTGCGCGGCGCCGCGGGCCGCGGCGAACTGCGGGTCCAGTTCCAGCCCCAAATCTGTTTGGCAACGGACACAATTATCGCCGCCGAAGCCCTTGTCCGATGGCATCACCCCGAACTTGGCCTGCTGCCTCCCGTGGAGTTCATTCCCTTGGCCGAGGACAGCAACCTCATCAGTGAAATCGGGGCCCATGTTCTCGCCGAGGCCTGCCGAACCGGCGCCCAGTGGCGGGCAGCGGGACACGACATCGAAATCGCGGTCAACGTCTCAGCCGGCCAGCTCAGCGACACGGGATTCCCGGCTGTAGTCCGTGACACGCTGGCACAAACCGGATTCCCGGCCGCCGCGCTCACCCTGGAAGTCACTGAATCACAGGCAGTGTCCGAATCCGTAGTGAACGACGGCACCCTGCGCGAACTCCGGTCCATTGGGGTGGGCATTTCGATCGATGACTTCGGAACCGGATATTCCTCCCTCGCCCAGCTGCACCGGCTGCCGGTCACGGAAGTCAAGATCGACAGGTCCTTCACTACGCGGCTCGCAGACGGCGGATCAACCGCCTTCATCGCCGGGATAGTCGGATTGGGCCACGGACTCGGACTGCGCGTTGTCGCCGAGGGCGTGGAAACTAGCGACCAGCTCGATGCCCTGCGCGCCATGGGCTGCGAACGCGCCCAGGGCTACCTGTTCGGCAAACCCGTCGATGCAGCTGATCTCGAAGAACAACTCCACGCCGGTAACCACCGACAAGAGCACTCTCAAGAGGGCTAGGCATCCCCGAAGCATGCCATCGCCAGCGGGCGCGGAGCCAAACAACAGCCGATCCGGCAGCACCCCTGTGCACCCGGGCACTTTTATCGAGACTTAGCTGCCCCCGCGCAGAGCGGACAGCGGCCCACCCCACCGATACCGATTTTGCCTGTCGCCTGAACGAACCATGGAGGAGGCTACACACCGTGAATGCTGCAAAAACCGTCCTTTGGACGATACTCGCAGACGCTAACGAAGCATTGCACCTTATCAATCGCGCCGCCGCGGATACTGGATTCAAAACGGAAGTCCACGCCGCAACAAAAATACGTGTGGATGTACCACGGTCCCTGCGCAGGCGACGGCGGGCTTCACGACTGACTGGCTCGGTGGCACCAGCCGCGCGGGGCACCGGAGTCCTATGGACATCGGAAGACACCGAACCCGGGCTCGAAGAGCACTTGCTCAGTATCGAGGAGAACCTCCCGGAAGGAGTCATGTACGACCACGGACTAACGGATGCCGCGGAGAAGGCAGGGCTCACCTTGGGCGGTAAAAAGGAGTTGCGTGGCCTTGTCTGCGTCCTTGATCGATATGAAGCTGTCCGTGCTGTCGGGAAAGGACAACTCAACGACGAATCGGGATTCGTCGTCCTCACGGGCGAGCGACTCGTGTTCGTTGCAAACTGCGACGCTGGGTCGAAGCTGCTCCTGGACGCACCGCACAACTCAATCGAAAAGCTCGTGATGGGCAAGAGAACTTCCGGGGAAACCATCAGGGTTGCGCTGTCTGGAAGGGCCGTTGAAATTTCACGGCTGGGCCATGGGGAAGGTCACGGCATAGCAACGAGCTACAGGGAAGTCTCGAACGAGCGGGCACGCACCACACCCATCACGTCCAGTGAAGCCAGCATTCCGGGTCAGAACGACATCTAGCCGGCTAGCTGGCGATTTCCATGATTGTCGTCGGCCCGCCGTGCGGATGGTCCTTGATCATCTCGTAGAGCTTGCGGTCCGGTGCCTTCTGGACCAGGTCGAGGTCACGCAGAGACTTACGGGTGGGATCTTGACCCGGGCTGGATCGCGACCTGCCCGATGATCGGAGTCTTGGTGGCTTCCAAAACGATGAAGATCTGAACCATCGAGTGCGGCTCGGGCCCATGACACTGGAGCACTGGTTCGAACCACTAGCGATGAAAAGCACGCTACCCCGTTACGCCCGCTGATCCGTTCGCCCTCAGCGTGGGCGCACTGGCGGGCGTCTCAACGCCGACCGCACGGACTGCGCGGCGCTGATGCGACTGCTGTCCGGTTGGACACCGTGGATGTGCAGCGCCTTAGCCTTCGCATTCGATGCAGTAGGCGTCGCCGTTGCTTTCGCGCGCGAGTTGGGACTGGTGGCGGACCAGGAAACAGGAGTAGCAGGTGAACTCGTCCTTGGCCTGCGGGATGACCTGAACGATGAGTTCCTCGGCGACAAACTCTCCACCGGGAACGATGGCCTCGTCGAAGGCATCGGCCTCGTCCAGCTCGCGGACGACGCTTCGGGCATCGGGGGCGTTTGCAGATTGCAGAGCCTCCAGGGAACGGTCCTGGGATTCTTTGACGTCGGAACGGACTTCGTCGTAATCGGTTGCCACTTAGGTGATTCTCATTTCTGGTGTTCTTCTCTGACGGGACTGAAACATACACCAGTGCGCCGGTATTCGCCTTTCAGCACCGGCGGACGGGCCCAGGAAACCCTGAATGTGTCCAGGACCCAGCCGCGGGTGCGGGCATCGAAGCCCGAGCGCGGTCTCCATGGTGTGCCCGTGATTGCGGCGGTCAGTGATTCCGTTTCTTCTGTCCAGCCCAGGGCGGCGGCGAGCCGGTGGGCGTCCGGCAGCTTGGTGCGGACGTCCGCCGGCCAGGTTTTCAGTGGTGTAGGAGGCGACGGCCATGGGTGAGGTCGCGCGTCAGAGGCAGTCGCGGACGGTGTGGTCGGTGTTGTCGCCGAAGATCAGGATTCCGACGGTGTCAGCGTGGGCTTCACGGCGGATTATGTCGTCGACCAGGGCGATGTAAAAGTTGAGTTTGCCGGCGTATTCTGGCGGGCATCATCAGCTCCGTTATTGGACGCCGCCGAGAAATTCCCCGAAAATACGGTTGATTGTCTGTCCCAACAGAATTAGCCAGTTACGCATCGAACGGGCTCAAGGTTTGCTTCAGTCGTCCCCCGGTACGGCGTCAGGCTCGGCCCACTCCAGCGCTGCGACAATGTGTCCCTCGGTCGGAAGTGCCTGTCGCTCTGCCAGAGGAAGACTGTCATAGGTGTAGGAGGCGACGGCCATGGGTGAGGTCGCGCGTCCGAGGCTATACCGGACGCTGCGGTCGTTTTTGCTGCCGCAGATCAGGATCCCGATGGTTTCGTTATGGTGTTGGCGCCGGAGCACGTCATCGACGAGTGCGACGTAGAAGTTGAGCTTTCCCGCGTATTCGGGTTGGAACTTGCCGGTCTTGAGCTCAACGACGACGTAGCGGGATTGTTCGATGTGGAAGAACAGCAGGTCCACGTAGAAGTCATCCCCGTCGACGTCAAAGTGGACCTGCCGCCCGACGAAGGAGAATCCTGGCCCGAGTTCGCGCAGGGTTTCGGTGATCCTGCTGGTCAGGGCGTTCTCGAGGTCACGTTCGACCACCTCGCCGGACAGGCCGAGAAATTCAAAGTTGTAGGGGTCTTTGGCGATCTGTTGGGCCAGTTCCGAATCCGGTGCAACGAGCTGTTGCACAAAGTTCGATGGCGCGGCCCCGGTGCGTTCCAGGGTCTTGTTCATGATCATGTTCATCAGCACATTCCGCGACCAGCCGTACTCCACGGCGGCCGCGGCGTACCAGTCCCGTGCCTCCGGCTCCAGTCGTTTGTCCAGAATGGTGCGGATGTGGCCCCAGGGCAAATGTCCCACAGGCTGTGGGACATTTGCGTCGAACGCGGGCCAGGCCTCCGCGAAGCTGCGCATGTATTGCAGATTGGACCGTGACAGACCTGTCATGTCAGGGAATTCTGCGCCGAGGTCCTCGGCCAGCCTGCCGATGACACCGCTCCCCCAGCCGTCGATGGCCTGGCGTTCCAGGATGGTCCGGCCGATGGACCAGTACAGCTCGGTCAGTTGGGTGTTGACGGTCCGCAGTGCCTTGGTGCGTGCGGCCCTGACCCGGTCCTTGAGCTCGCCGAGGAGGGCGGTGTAGCCGGTGGGGAGGGCGAGGTCGCGCGGTTCGGTCATGGGTTCCATCCTAAAGAGCATCCCGGACGGATCTGTGTGGCGTGGCCCGCTGGTGGTCTCTAGCCGAAGATTCCAGCCTCGGGTTCCGTGTGCGGGAGCGCTGCGAGGCCGGGGGCGCGTGGGGGCTTGTGGCCGTCGTAGGCGCATTTCTTGAAGGGGCCTTCTTTGTCCATGAGGACGCGCATGTGCGGGTCGGCGTGGTTCAGCCACCAGGTGCTGACTCCGAGGGCAGGCTCCAGACGGAGGTGTTCCCAGGCGCGCCAGATTGCTTCCATCCTGATCAGGGCTTCGGGGTGTTTGTACCACTCGGGGCACCAGGCGAAGGCTGCGCCCTCATTGACTTCACGGACATAGGACTGGGCCAGCAGCTCGGTGAAGAACTCAACGGCGCTGCCATAGACCAACTCTGCTGCAGGTTCTCCATGGGAGTGCTCTGGCCCCGTCGGTTCCACTTCATCATCGGGAAAGGTATCTTCTCCGAAGTCGTCGCTCATCGTCCGTCACCGTCGGTCCAGGGGTTGTGAGCTGGAATCGTCACCGGTTCCAGTTGCTGCTGTTTCTGGGTGGCGAGGGAGTCTTTGACCTTTTGAGCGTGGGGGCCGTTCATCCACGGGATGGTTTCGATCATGGTTGCCGGGGCGCCGGATGCGAGCAGGATGGCCCGGAACCGGGGCAGTGCTGTCAGGTCGGCCACGGACAGGATCTCGTCTTTGTTCTCCTGCCGGGAGGACGAGGACCCGGTCTTGCTGTGGCTGCGGGAGACGTTGATGTAGCTGTATTGGCCGATCAGGCGGGAGAGCTCGTCGAGGTAGCCGACCTCGGAGACACCGCCGCCGTAGATTTTCACGTTCGACGCGGACCAGAGTTTCCGCATGCCTTCCAGGGACCAGACTTCCACGCCCTGGGACCAGGACTGCAGGATGGTCATGAGGATGATGCCGCGGGAGCCGTAGTGGCTGTACTGGTCCGGCAGGGCCTTCCAGCGGCAGACGTTCGCCGCCTCATCGAGGATCCCGAGCAGCGGTGTCGCGAGCCTGCCGCCGGGTTGGGAGGTGGCGTACTTTTCGGCCGCTTCCACGACGGCGACGGTCAGGGCGGTGACGAGGGGGCCGGCGGTGCCGACGCCTTCGCGGGAGAGGCTGTAGAGCGTGCCTTTGCCGCGCACGAAGTCTTCGGGGACGAACTGCGGCCGCGGGTCATTCTTCACCGTGGTGTCCCGCAGCGGGGTGACCCATTGACTGACGTCGCGGTCGGTCAGGCAGGAAACCATTTGCCGGGCGGTGCCGTACACACCGGCCCGCTGCTTTTCCGGTTCGCGGATGTGGCCCATCACCATGTCCGAGAGCAAGTCATAGCCGGCGGTCCTCAGCAGTTCTGCGGGGGCCTCGTCGTGCGGGCGGGTCAACCAGGTGTAGACCTGCGTGACCGGGGCCGAGTCGAGTGAGGCGGCGAGCAGGAAGGCTTTAAGCAGGTTCTGCCCTGCCGGGTCGAAGTAGGCATCGGGTTTGGTCCCGGGTTCCCGGGAGCCGTTGGCGAAGTGCTGGGCCATGTTCCCGGCCGTGGCTTCGTTCTTCACATAGGAGAGCGGGTTCCACCACCAGGTGGGATCTTCTTCTGCAACGGCCTGCGGATCAAAGACCCACACGGCGCCGGCCTCTGACCGGATCGGACGGGTGACGTCGACGATGTCGCGTTTGTTCGATGTGGCGATTACCGCGCCGGGTGCATCCAGGATTGCCGGGACGGCGTAGGAGGTGGTCTTCATCGTGCGGGGACCGGCGATGAGGATCAGCATGTCCTCCCAGGAGGCCCACAGCGGGCGCTTCCCGGCAACGCTGCGGCCAAGCCGCACCCCCGTGGAGTTCTCCACGCCGAGACGCACGGCCGTGGCCGTGGCCTCTTTGGTGCCCAGGTGATCGAGGTCTTTCCCGCGGCCCATGTGGACGGCGGCCTTATCCACCCGGGTGCGCTTGTGCGCTGTCCGGGAGCGGACCACCAGCACTGTCACCGTCAGGGCAATCAATGTACCGAGGAGCACGCAGGCGACGATGGTGGATTGGACCGGCCAGGGCACCCGGCCCTTGGCCAGTCCGGCCACCAGATCAATCGGGTGGGCCGGGGGCGAAGCGAGGCCGGCCATCCAGGATCCGAGATGAGCTGAGACCCAGCTGCCGCCCCCAATGACGACAGCTGCGCCGATGGCCAGCCAGATCCCCAGCGCATCGCCGAGCCCTGTGCCTTTACGATTCGGAGCACTCATGCCGCACCTTCTTCCTGGACCGGAGCGGCCGTTTCCAGCAGGGACTCTGCCGGTATCTCTATTCGCTCAGGTTCGTTGGCCCGTTCTGCGGCCGGGAGTGGCGTTTGAGCAGGTGATGTCGGTTCGGAGCCCTTAGGGGCTCGAATCGACGAACCATCGACGAGAGTGACGGTTTGGGCGTAATGTCGACGCATGCTCGCTCCTTCTGAAGTTGGTAGCTGATGGTGCTGGTGGCGTTGCCCGGTGGCGGCGCCATGGATCCGGCGTTCTGGAGTGCGCAGGCGGCCGAGGACTTCGAGCAGGAGATCGTTGACCAGTACGCGCTGGCGATGGCCGCGGCTGGTTTGAGCGACTCGCATATCCGCAATACCCGGGCGACGATCATCGAATTCGCCCGGTCGGTGACCGGCCCGCTGTGGGCCGCGACCTGCCAGGACGCCGACCGCTTCCTGGCCGAACAGCGCAGGCTGGGTCGCAGTGTGAGCACCAGGGCCGGCAAGGCAGGGACACTGGCGTTGTTTTACGAGTTCATGATCAGCCGTTACCAGGGCCGGATCCACCGGGTGGCCGGGGTGCTGGTCGAGCAGCCCATCGATGAGTTCAACCGCCAGTCCGGGGCGTCGCTGGGCAACGTCAGAGTGCCGCCGTCGGATGCCGAGATCGAGACGTTCTTTACTTGTTGGCGGCACTCGATCCCGCAGGCCCGCAAGTATCTGCCCGCCGCGCGGGACTACTTCGCGGCCTCGCTGTGGCGTCGGCTGGGGTTGCGGATCAACGAGACGGTGATGCTCGACATCCGTGACTGGCGCCCGGACCTGGGCGGGTTCGGAAAGCTTCATGTCCGGTTCGGCAAGGGAGCACAGGGCCGTGGCCCGAAGCCGCGTCTGGTGCCCGCGATCAACGGCGCGGCAGAGCTGATCGACTGGTGGCTGGGCGAGGTCCGGCACCAGTACGGCGAGGACTGGTCTGATCCCGATGCACCTTTGCTCCCCTCGGAGCGGTTCGACCGCGAGCTGGGACGATGCGGCCGGGTCGGTGGCAACGCGCTGCGGCGCAGCCTGGGGTTGCAGGTCGAGCAGTGGTTGCCGGCATGGTCGGGAAGGATGACTCCCCACGTTCTGCGGCATTACTGCGCTTCCTCGCTGTACGGGGCCGGGATGGACATTAAGGCGCTTCAGGAGCTGCTGGGGCATCAGTGGCTCGCGACTACCTCGGGTTACATCCACGTGCGCAGCGAGCACGTCGAGCTGGCCTGGAAGAACGCCAATGAGCGGGTCGAATCCCGCTTCGCGACTACACAGAAGGAAGGATGAGGCCGTGTTGTGGAATCTGCGGATCAGAGCCGCCGAACGCGGGGTCTGGAAGTCGGCGCAGATGCGCCGGATGCTCGCCGATGCCGGGCTGGAGATCAGTGCCGGGAAGATGTCCTCGTGGTGGGCCGGGACACCGGCGACGATGAGACTCGAGGAGCTGGACGTGCTCTGCTCGGTGTTGAAGTGCACGCCGACGGACCTGATGAGTCCCGAGCCGGACAAGGTCGCTGCACGTCGTCCACGCGCCACCGAGACCGTCAACGGCGATAACCAGGGCCATGGCAGTGGCGGCGGGGTATCGCCGGCCGTCACGCCGCGATTCGGCAGGCCGCGGTCCGAGCCGCCCCTATAGGCAGGGCTGTTGTGAGTCCTGCCCCGGGCCCGGCGGCGCCGCTGCGGCCGCCGTCGATGTGCCCCCGCTGCCAGATCAACCGGGTCGCGTGGACCTTCCCCCGGGTGGACTATTGCTATGACTGCCTTCCCGGCGGCCCGTTCATCGCACCGCCGTGTTCCAAGTGCGGCACCAGCATGGGCTACTTCAGCCAAGGCTTGTGTGCCAGCTGCCATCCCGGCAGTCCGCAATACCCAGGTTCGTGCAGGGGCTGTCTGGCGTGGGGCGTCTACCGCCGCTACAACTGGACGTGCTGGCCTTGTCGTTGGTGGCGCTCCCACAACCCGGAAGGAATCTGCGACTTTTGCGGGCGCACCGCCCGTATCGGGGAGCGGCGGGCCTGCCGGCTGTGTCTGGAACAGGCCCGCATGATCCAGGAGCCCGGACATGGCCTGGACCTGGTCGGTGCGAATAAGGCCGGGCACCAGCTCTTCTTCGCCAACATGAGCTTCCACCGCCGTGGAGCACCACCATTGAGCCCGGAGCAACGCGCCCCATGGAAGCGGCGGGACAAGAACTACTTGCCCGGCACCGGTTCGGCTGCCGACCACGGCGTGCAGATGACGTTGTTCGACCTGGCGCCCGACCCGAAGGTTGTCGCGGCGCGTGCCCGCCTCGAAGAAAGAGACCTGACCCGCTCCTGCGCCGCCATCGTTCGTGACCACGCCGCGAGGGCTGGCTGGAGCAAGCGGCAACGCAACGACGTGACCCGGTCGCTGCGGCTGCTGCAGGGTCTGCGGCTCAGCCCGACCGCGAAGATCCGCGCCACCGAGGTCCTCCAACTGCGCCAATACTCCGGCAACGTCCTCTCCACGATCGACGTGCTGGCCGCGGCCGGCCTGCTCATCGAGGACCGGCCGACCCGGCTCGAACGCTACTTCGCTGCCAAGACCAGCACCCTGCCGCCGGTCATGAAGGACCAGCTCGAGGTGTGGCTGCAAGTTCTGACCAACGGCGCCCACCAGGCGCCACGGCAGATCCCGCGCGACCCAGGGACCATCAGGGCGCACATCATGGGCATCGAACCCATCATCCACGCCTGGGCCGAGGCAGGCTTGCAGTCTTTCGCCGAGGTCACCCGCTCCGATATCACAGCCGCGCTGGACGAAACGAGGGTCCGCCGCCACGTCGCCGGGAACGGGCTCAAGTCGCTCTTCACGACCCTCAAAGGCCGCCGGCTCATCTTCGCGAATCCGACCCGCGGGATGAAGGCGTCCCCGAAGGGCAGCACTATCCCTCTCGCTCTGGACGCCGCAGTGATCCGCGAGGAGTTGAACTCCCCGAAGCCGGTGGTCGCCCTCGCGGTTGCCTTGGTCGCCTTCCACGCGCTGACCAAGAAACAGCTCAGCGAGCTGCGGCTCACCGACATCAGCGACGGACATCTGGTACTGGGCAAGCGCGATATTCCGCTGGCCTCGCCCGTGCGCACCCGTCTGGCGGCCTGGCTCGACCAGCGCAACCGGACCTGGCCAGGCAGTGCCAACCCGCACCTGCTCATCAACCGGCGTACGGCGCCCAGGCTCCTGCCCGTCAGTCGGCAGTTCCCCTGGACCGGATTGACGCTGCGGCCCCAGGCGCTGCGCGAGGACCGTATCCTGCACGAGATCCACGCGACCGGCGGCGACGTCCGCCGCATCTGCGATCTCTTCGGGCTCAGCGTCGAAGGCGCCACCCGCTACCTCAACACCGTCGAGCACCTGGACCTCACCCTTGAGGGCGAACAGGTTCCCCGAACCTGAGCACCAACACCCGCTGCAGCCCCCGGGCATGCTCAGGTTCGCGCCGAAAGCGTCAAAATTCACGCGAACTTCTCAACGTTTTCACGCCACTTACCCTCGGTGTCGTTGACTCCATCCGGGCCTTGCTCCAAAGATGTCAGTCCCACAAGGACCGGGATCCCGGGACGGCCGCCGACCTTGATCAGGAACTTCCCCCGTCCGGGAGGTTCGACGTCGAGCCCGCGGGAGTCCCAGGCGGGCGGGTCCTGCCAGGAGATGAGCTTCTGCTGCTCCTCACCTGACAGCGGAATGGCCGAGGTCAGCAACGGCATCTCGGAGGCGGGTAGGCCGCCGCAGATCACCATGCCGGAGCGTTCGACGAAGCCGCGGGCCTTCATTCGGTCCTCTTCTGCCGGCAGCGCCAGCAGGTCGGACATGGTGTGGGAAATCATGATCTGCCCGACACCCACGGAGCGGTTCAAACGGGTCAGGGCGTCCACCCGGTCCACCATGCCTTTACCGGCGCGCAGCGCCCGCCACAGCTCGTCCAGGACCACGAAGTAGTTCCGGCGCGGTTCCAGACCGGCGTCGGCGAGGGCATTGGCGACGTTGACGGTGCCGAAACCGTAGGACCAGCACGCGAGCAAAATCGCAGCTTGGAGGTCGGTTTCGGTCTCGTCAATGCTGGAGACATCGAAGACCACGGCGCGGTCGCGCATCATGGGGTTGGTGGTGTGCCGGGAGAAGATTTCTCCGAGCTTCCCGCCACCGGTCAGGCCCAGCAGGGTTGCTTCCAAGGCCCGGGTTTCCTGCAGGTAGACGGCCATATCGCCGCGGTCCAGCGCAACCTGCCGCAGCTCATCGGGTGCGGAGACGATCACGTCGAGCAGGTCCTTCAGGACAGGAACACCGTCGAACCGATCATCGAGGACCCGCAGGGCACGGTCCAGGATCGTCTGTTCCTGATCGGTGGGCGGATTGTTCCGGCTGATGGTGATCAGGGAGACAACCATCGTCAGGCGCCGGCCGTGCGCGTCAGCGCGGACCCGGGCGGCGTCCTCATGGTGGCCGCTGTCTTCGAGCAGCTGCGCGGCTTCGACGGCCTGGCCGGGATCGAGGATGTTCAGGTAACCGACACCGCGGCCGAGCTTGATGACCTGGCCGCCGAGTGCCTGGACCGCTTTGACGTGCTCGCCTTTCAGGTCCCCCAGGATCAGAGGATGGACGCCCTGTGCGGAGAGACCGATGAACATCCGGCGCACCACGGTGGACTTCCCCAGCCCCGGCTTGCCCAGGATGAACGCGGAAGGGTTGGAAATCAGGCGTGCCCGCTGGAACCAGCTGATCGGGTCGCAGCAGACCGTGGCCTGGGTTTCCTCGTGGCGTCCGAGCGGGACGCCGATCATGGGCGAGGACGCCCCGGAGGAAAACGGCCACAGCCCGCAGACCTGGACCGTGGTTCCCCGGTATTCCTTCACGGACGGGACGAGCTGGGCCATTCCGCCGCCGCGTCCGGTCCAGCCCCGGGCAACCGGCCCGGCCTGACGTGGCTGCTTTCCAGCCTTGTCCTTGGGCGCACCCTTTACTGGCTTTACTGTCTTTGACGTCAAAAAGTCCTTGAGAGCCATTACAGGGCGTCCTTGATTTCGGAGGGCAGGAGGCTGTGCTTGGGGAGGACCAGCCCGAGGGGCAGGGATGCGGCGAACGCGGTGTCCTGCGCTCCGTAGGCGCGGCGCAGCAGCACCCGGGCGGTGCCGGAGGTCTGTTCCACGGCGGCCACGGCATCGGCGAGGCGTTCCTTATCGGTCACGGTGGCTGTGACGACCATGCCGAAGTTCACCAGCCCGGCGCCCTGGGCCTCTTCCTGCGCGGTCTGCACGGCGGAGCGGGCATCGACCAGGGCCCGGGCCGAGGGCCGGTTTCCGGAGGTGATGCGGACGTTGGCGTTGTTCTGGTCCCGCTCCACCACGGCCGCGGCACGGGCCGAATCCATCGGGCGGTACAGCAGCGAGATCCGCTTGCGGTCAATGTCCCCGTGCGGGGCCAGCAGCCGGGACAGGACCGAGGAGTTCACCGAACCGCGCGGTGCACCTGTCATGGTCCAGGAAACTGAGAACGCGCTGTCGTGCCGGTAGTCATCCCAGCCCGCCTGCGTCGCGGAGGGTCCAACTTCGCCCCAAGTCAGGGACACCGGGGACCCGGCGGCGTGCGCTTCGTCAATGATCAGGGCAGCCGGCGGGTCATAGGCGATCCGGACGACCTCGCAGAGCTCCTGCGCGGACATCGGACGGGCGATCCCGGCGCCGGTGGACTGCAACCGTGCCGACAGCCCGGGGATCCGGGACGCAAGGTCACGGGCTACATCTTCAGGTGTGCGCTTCTTCGATCCGGCACGCAGAGAGGCGTTGAAGGACAGGGAGACCCAGGCCCGGACCGTGGCCGAACCTTCCGGATACGTGTCGACGACCTCGTTGAGCACGTTCCTGGCAAACTCGGGGGCGTTCGGGTCGATGTTCATCGTGACTTCGTTGCGGAGCCGGTAGCCGGAGTCCGGTGCGGTCTCGACCGTTACGGCGGCGGCGTCCAGGCCCGCTTCGTCTCCGAGGCCGGCGAGCCAGCCGCCCCAGTTCGCCACCCACGCATCGACCTGCTCCGGGTCCACCAGGGACGCACCGTCGGGTTCGGTGGAAAAAATCACGGTGTAGTGGCTGGTGGAAGGCACATGCAGCAGTGCGAACGGGCGCTTATAGGAGTCGGAGAATTCGTACAGGGTGGACTTCGCCGCAAGTCCGGGCAGCTGGTACATGCCCCACTCCGTGACACCGAGGGGGCCGGAACGGTAGAGATTCGTTCCGGAGGACTTGGAGAGACGGAAGCTCATCCGTGTTCCGAAACGGTCAACAACGGACTGGCCGTGCTTGTCCTTGACCGTCAGCAACAGGGCGGCCGCCCCGGCCACGGCCAGGACTGCAAGGCCCGGGAACAGGCCCCAGATGGCGAAGCTGATGATGCCCAGCAACAACCCGGCCATGACAATGCCCGTGCCGATAGCGCCGAGGTTGCCCAGCCCGGCAGAGCGCGGGACGCGCCAGTTGCCGTAGGACGGTTCCTTGTATTCGGTATTAATTGCTGCCACTGGGGCCCTCCCCGGTTGAATCCTGCGCGGTCTGTTGTGCGGCCTGAGAAACCTTGGACGCTGCTTGTGCTCCTACGGCGACGGCCATGCCCGCCGGGCCTGCAGCCTTCGCCGCACCCGCCGCGGCGCCGCCGGCAGCCCCTGCCCCGGCTCCGGTAGTGCCTGCTGCGCCGGCCATGGCGCTGGTGGCCTCGCCCGGACCGGTAGCCCCGGGCGTTGGCTGGCCGCCATTTCCCTTCGGGCCAGGCGTTCCATTGCTGCCCTTCGGAGATGCGCCTGACTGGTTGCCTTGTGTACTTGCCGGTGTCGGGGCGGCGTTGCCTTTACCGCTTCCGCTGCGGCCCATGGACACGGCGCCTGTGGCCATGGCCCCAACGGCAGCTCCAGCTCCCGCTCCCCCGCCGGAGGCGACGGCCCCGACCATCGGGGTGACGAAACGCATCAGCGCCGGTAAAGCGAACAGAGCGACGATCATCAACGTGAAGCCCGTGATGGAAGTGATCAATGAATCCTTCCCACTGTTGTTACCCATGAGGAGGAATGCGACCGAGTACACGATGGCGGCCGCAGGTTTGTAGAGGATGAACGCGATAGTCCAGCCAACTGCTTTCTGGAACCACTGCCTCCCCATCTCGGTGTTGGTGAAGGCCGCGGTGGTGGGCAGGATGCCCGCCAGGATCACCAACATGCCGCTGCGGACCACCATCAAAACGACCTGGACGAGGGAGGCAATCAGACCGATCAATCCCAGAACGATGAGGATGAACACGCCAACCCCTGTCTGGCCGGACACGACCAGGAGGCTCATCGACTCCGCAAAGCCCTTACCGTCCGTGGATCGGTCGATGATGGCTGCCGAGAAAGCATCCGCGGCGATCACCAGAATGGAGATGACCCCCAGACCAAGCCCCGAGACCAAAGCCAGCGTGATGAGGGACCGGAGCAGATCCTTCAGTGGTGCCCCGCGTTGTTCCCAGATCATCCGGATGCCACCGAGAATGACCGCGAGGACAGCCAGCGTCAGAGTCCAGACCATCAATTCGCTGTTCACCAGCGAGACGATGGGACTCGGCGTCGCACCGTCGGAGCTGGCCAGGTTCACCGTGGGCATGGACACCCAAAAGGTCGACAGAGTCGTCACCATCTGGCTCATGCCCTCCATGATGGCCTTGGCAAGATTATTGATGGCGTCGTCTGCAATTCCCGCCGCGATATTGCTGGCACCTGCTGCGGCCCAGCAGGCCCCGTCCCAGACTTCACATGCTTTATCTGCCATGTCAGACGCCGGCCCAGGGGATGAATGAACTCAGGTCACTGATCTGGCGCACTGCGCCTCCGCCAGCGGCCGGCATATCCAGTTTCCAGTCGCCGTCCTCCCAAAGCAGCGACGTTGAAAAAGCACCGTATCCTCCGTCGGCGCTCTTGATAGCGAGCTCCACGACGGCCGTTCCAGGCGTGTACGAATGAATGATGAAGCCGGCGATCTGAACCTTCGGTGAGGTTGCACCGCCGACGTCTTTCCCTTCCTTTATGGCCTGCACGGCCTTGTCCCGCGAAGGGCTATCAGCTGAAAGCTCCAGGTAAACCTGTTTTGCATAGCCGTTAAACGACGCTGCCCAGATATTTGCCGTTGCGTACAGGGCTCCTGTAGGGGATTGAGCAAAGCACGACCTCAAACCGTCCTTTCCCACAGTGCCAGGGCCGGCCGTTGATGGAGCGCTGGGAACGGCCATGGTTCCGAGCAAGTCCCATTTGGATTTAGGCGCTGCTCCAAGTGCAGTTTCTTGGCTCCCAGGCAGTCCGCAGACGCTTTTTCCTGCACCTGTCGTGGCGCTGGGGCTGGCTGTGGCCGGGTTGGCGGATGCTGCTGTTCCCGGCGCTGGCTGGGCGGTGTCCTGTCCTTTGGGGAGCAGGAAGATGACGACGGCTGCTGCAATCAGCGCGACCACCAGCGCGGCAGCAATGATGAAACCGGGTTTGGTGAACGGATTGCTTTCGGTGGTGCTCTCTGTTGACTGGCTCATGGTGAACCTCCCGTTTTTGTTGGTGCTGGTTTAGACGAAGGCGCGGACGATGCCCGCGGCGCCGGTGATGATGATGCAGCCCATCAGGACCCAGCCGAGCTTGCCGATGGCTTGGGCTCCCTCGCCGCGCTGGAGCTGGATGACCATGCCGATGCCCACGATGATGACGCCCAGGACGCCGAGGACCAAGCCGATGCCGGAGGCCCAGTTCAGGATCGTGAGCAGGCCACCTGCCTGTGCCGGGACAACCGGCGTGGGGTTGGGGATGACGCTTGCTGCCAGTGCGGAGAAGGAGTTCATGGTGAGACCTTTCAGTGGGTGGTGCCGGGTGAGGTGGTGGTAGCCAGGGCAGCTAAGTCATTGATGAAGCGTTGATATTCGCGGGCCGGCGGCGGCGGGGTGGTGGAGTCTCCGTGTCGCCAGGCTTCGACCCAGGGCAGGGTCCAGAAGCGGGGGGCTCCCCCGCCGACGATGGCGGCGAAATCACGAAGGGCTTTGGGAGTTTTCCCCGGTGCGTCCGCCAGAACGGCGAGGCCGAGCAGATCAACCGCGGGTGCCGCGCCTGATGCCCACTGCGTCAGGGCGCTTTGTGCAGCTGTCAGGCCGCGCATATCGGCGCGGCAGACCAGCAGCACCCGAGGCTTGCTGCCGTCCTGGAGAACGGGCCAGCAGTGACCGGTGACCCGTGCCCCGTTGAGGAGGTCAGCGGTGCGGCTTTCACCGGATCCCCCGTGGGTGCCGGTGACCCACAGCGCTGCAGAGCCTGTCACGGTGCGGCTGGCCAGACGGTCTGCGGCGTCCGGTTCGACCATTCCCCTCAGTGGCTCACTGATCACGGCCGGCGCCGGCACATGCGCTTCCGGGGCTGCGGTGTCCGCGCCGTCGGCTGGAGCCGGGCGGGTGATCCAGGGGTTCAGGGACTGTTGCATGGTTGCCTCCTTTCAGAGTCCGGTGGTGGGTGGTTTAGAAGCCGGCGGCGACGGCGGCCGCGGCCGCGAGCCATGCCCGCTGGGTGGCGGGCTGGAGGGCTTCGTAGCGGATGGGTCCGTTGACCAGGGCCGGATCGTAGGGAATCCGGACAACGGCGCGGACGAAGGGTGCGAAACCGTCCGCGATCCGCTGGGCCTCGTCCTTGGCCCGCTTGAGCGCGTCCCCGCTCATGCTGGACTTGGCGTCGGTGGACTCAGAGACGATGACAACGGCGCCCCGTGCCAGCTCCGCGTCGTGCCCACCACGTGACTCCAGCGTCTGCAGGGTCAGCCGTGCGGCTTCGGCGCGGTCCTCGATGGCCGTGACTGGGACGACGAGCTGGTTGGTGTGATCGATCATCCGCCGCCAGTTCGCGGCCCGGGCCGTGTTGCCCGAGTCCATCACCACGAGCCGGTAATAGCGGGTGAGCACCTGGTGGGCGATGTCGACTTCCTCGGCGGTCACTTCGTGATCGCCTTCCTCGTTTTCATCCGAGCGCAGGACATCGAACTTATCCGCCGTCTGGTGGTGGACGACCTTGGCGATTTCGGCCGCGTTCGTTGACGGGGAGAGCAGTTCGGTGGAGGAATCAATCAGGTCCAGGACGCTCCGGTCGTGGGCGCCCTTTTCCGTCCGCCAGCCCAGGGTGCCCTGGGACTCGTTGTTATCCCACGCCACCGTGGCGGCGCCGCTGTAGCGGGCGAGGATGGCCGAGAGCATGACCACGGTGGGGGTCTTGTTCGCCCCGCCCTTGCGGTTCACCACGGCAATGGTGCGCGGGCCGGGCCAGTGCTGGCTGACCGTGCGGATGTCCTCGCGTTCGGTGAGTTCTTCCTCGGAGGGGTCCATCCGGAGTCCCAGACGGGTGAGTGTTCCCCGCCAGCCCTGGGTGGCCGGTTCCAGCACCGGTTCGCTGACCAGGAACGAGGTTTCCTTCAAGCTGCGCCGCGTCGGCGCCGCTTCCCCGGCAACGGCGGCTGTCTGCGGTTCGGGGTTGGCCGGCACCGGAACGGTATCGGCTGCGACGGGGGCGGGTGGCCAGGGCTGGGTGTCCACCGGTGCTGCAGGGGCAGGAACTGGCGCGGACTCTGCTGGAGTGGCCACGGGCTCCTGTGCAGGAATGGTCTCAATGATCGCCGGCACGACTGCCTTGGGTGTGGTTTCCGGAGCTTCTGCCCGGCGGCGGGTCTGCCGGGGGTCGTAGGAGACGGATTCGATCTTGTTATCCGGGTGCACGATGAGTTCACCGTGGCCCTCGGGGTCTTCGATCTGGACCCGCACGGGGCGCTGGAGGGTCTGTGCCTCGCCCACGATGAGGGCCAGGGCGTTGTTGCGCAGTTCCTGCACGGAGTCTCCGGCCGGGACGACGCGGGAGTTGCCCGCGACGACGACCTCGGCGGTGCCGTTGTCGCGGACGATGGCCCGGATGTTGGGAAAGGCCATGACTTCGGTTGGTGTAGTACCCATGAGCTTCTTCCTTACGTGGGTGTGAGATGCGGAGGTGCGGTGCTTAGGGCGACGGCGGGGTGAGGCGGTTGACCTTCCACGGGGCGTCCTTGCCCGTGCGGAGCAGCTGCACCGTGTAGGTCCCGGCGTTGGTGGGGACCGCTGCCATGACGCCGAAGCCGTTGTCGTCATCGACGTTCAGCGTGGCGGGGCCGGTGACGCGGCTGACCGGGATGTTGGCCGGGTCCACTGCCGAGTAGTCGGCGGTGGCCTGCGGGGTCAGCCAGCGGGCGAGGTCGTTGGCCCACTGCTTTTCCTCCATGGCTGGGCGGGCGAAGTCCGCTATGGCCTTCCCTGCGACTTCCACCGCTTTGTCCTTGCTGGCCTGATCCCAGGTGATGCCGATCGTGGGCGGGATCGTGCCGCCCGGCGCCTGTGGTCCGCTGTTGGCGCTCAGTGAGACCGGCGCGGACGCTGTGGGGCTGGCGGTGTCTGAGGCCGCCGGTGCCGTCGTCGTGTTCGCCGCCGGTGCGCAGGAAACACAGAGCAGCGCCACGGCGAGCAGAGCCAAAGACTTTTTCACTTCTTCTCCTCTTGAGTGGGCAGGTACAGGAAGGCGGAGGGAACAGTGTTGGCCACTGTCCGGGTGTAATAGGCGTGGTCGGCAGGGGCAGGGTTGCCGTTGTAGCCCTCTTCGACGTAAGTCCCGTCGTCCTTGACTTCCTTGACTTCCTTGACCACCGCGACGTGGCCGAAGCTCGGGTCCGCTCCCCCGGCGCCCGGCGCATACCAGACAACCGCGCCGACCCGGGGTGTGTTGCCGGCAGCCCAGCCCTTGGCATCCCAGCCGGCCTTCCACGTCAGGGCCGAGCCAAGGCCCTGCCCGTCCGGGCGGAACGTGCCGTTGAGGAACTTGAACGGGGCACCGGTCGAACCCATCTGCTGGTTCACCCGCCACAGGGCGAAGTCCACACACTCGCGGTAGTACATGCCGAGAGGTGAGGTGCTGGCCGAGTTTGCGCCGACCTGCAGCCAGGTCGGGGAGTTCTTCCACGGGTAGTCATCCCCCGCGCCGGATTGTCCGGGGATGGCGCAGTCGCTGCCTTGCAGGGAGAACTTCGAATTCGAGAGCGCCTGGACGAGTTTGACGGCCTCGGGCCAGTACTTCTGGTAGTGGTAGGGGTCGGCGTTGCGCTGGACCTTGTTGCCGGCAATCGTCGGTTCCAACAGTTCCCAGCCGGCCACGCCTTTCAGGGCTTTGATGAAGTTGGTGGCGCTCGTGGCGGGGTCCATGCGGTCTGCGTAGGAGCCCCACGCGCCGTTGTCGCGCTGCTGAAACAACCCCCGCGAGTCAGGGCCGGCGCCGTCGCCGGTATCCAGGACCCGCAACCCCGACTCCCCCAGGGAAACCATGACGCTGATCATCTGCCCTTTCACGGACAGGTCCAGTGCCTTACCGGCACCCATGATCGCCGCGGCGTTCTTCAACTGCTCCTCGGTGTAGCCCTCGACCTTGGCGTCATCATCGATGACAACAGAGACGGCCGGACCGCAGGTGGCGGCAGCTGGCTTCGCGGGGGCGAGAAGCAGAAGCATGGAGAAGATCAGTCCGAAGAACAGCCCGGGGATGGCAATGATGGCCACTAGGCCAAGCGATGTGCGCTGCATTAGATTCGCCCCTCCCCCTTGGACGTCGACTGGCTCAACCAAAAGATTACACGCCTGTAGTGAACATGTACAACGCCTGTAGTGGGCATGAATTGTTCAGATATGAGGGATTCAGGCGACGTTACGATGATTGAGTGCCGTTCCTCTTCCTGGTTCGGCGCTGGAGGGTGGGACCTAATGCTGACGACACGGCGCGGCCTGGCCTGCCTCGCGTTCCTTGTACCGGCGGCCGCACTATCTGGATTCGCGGTTGTCATGGCCCGCAAGATCGTTAAACGGGGACCAAAGGACTACCGTCGTGCCGAACTGACAGATGATGGCCGTAGAGTCCGCATCGATTTGGACGACTACACCAAAGCCCCGGGCGACTTTGGCGTGTTCGACCCCGCGACAGAGAAGTACACGAGAGTCGGCGAGGTCACGCTGATCAATGAGGATCAAAAGTACGTAGAACGGCGGATTGATCCTCTTGGGTCCGTGCCGGGACGTCTGGGGCCAATCGTCGATTGGACTCCGGACGTGTTTTTCGAGCCCTCTGCTGTCGGCGGACGGTTCGAAGAGGTGGACGTCCCCACCGCGTACGGTGCGGCGCCTGCATGGCTATTTGAAGCTGAGAACACGGACGTATGGGTGATCCATATCCATGGCAGCTGGACCGACCGCTCGATCATGTTCCGGGACGTCCACGCATTCAGTTCTTTAGGATTCACCTCCTTGGTCCCCACATTTCGCAGCGACCCGGAGGTCAGCCCACCACAGGCCGAATCGAGCCACCTTGGGCAAACGGAGTGGCGTGATGTGGAAAGCGCTGTGTCCTACGCCGTCGCTCGTGGAGCCAGACGCATCATCCTCTCCGGCTGGTCAATGGGTGGGACCATTGCGCTGCTGACAGCGGAGCGCAGCGCCCATCGGGACCGGATCGTCGGAGTCGTCCTGGTAGGGCCGGTCACGAGCTGGCGCAAGACCATCACGGCGGGGGCGGTGCGGGCTGGCGTGCCGGCGATTGGTGCCGGCCTTGTCATGTGCCTGTTGCAGGCTTCCCCGTTCGCGAGGATGCTCGGGTTGGAGGAACCGATCGATTTCGATGCACTTGAATGGGTCGATGTGCCTAAGCGGGTGGCAGTCCCGACGCTGGTCCTGCACTCCTACACAGATCAAGAGGTTCCCTGGGAGATCTCAGCGGCGTTCCAACGCGCGAATCCTGACACCGTCACCCTGATTCCCCTACCTGAGGCGCATCATACCCAGGAGTGGAATGCCTCGCCTTGTACCTTCTCCAACGAACTTACGGCTTGGGTCAGCAAGACGATCTTGGCTGAGCAGGGCTAGGTCTGTGCGTCTAGCTTGGCCTCAATTTTGCTGATTCTGCCCTCAACAGACTCCGGGAACATCGTCATGTTCCCCCGCTGGTAGTTGTGCAGAACGATGAGGCTTTTGTAGACCCCGTTTTCGAGCGTTTCATTGAAAAGGTCCCACGCCGGGCTGACTCGGGCTTGATCTGCATTTACCCGGATCCTCAACGCCGTAAGCCAGAGTGCATCGATCATCCAGAGCCGCAATTTCGGGAGCTGCTTGGACAGGAAAAGAATCAGCCACCCCGCCGCCGTCACCGAGAGTCCTACATAGAAAAGGCGGTCAAACCAGGATCCGATCGCTTGGGCGAAGGCATCCCAGGGTGAGAAATGGAACAGCACCACGTACGTAATGTGGCACGAACAAGCCGCCGCAACCACGAGCAGGCCCGCTGAGAATGTTGCATACGGGCCCCGCGCCTTGTGCCGAAGCATGTAGATGATCCTGAGCACGGTGAACAACAACGCGAGCATGTATGTGCCGCTGTACGTGGCAGTTGCGAGCTGGTCCATGCGGGTATCAATGAAGTCCGCAGCTGTTGGAGCTTTGTCCTTAATCAGGGCGAAGCTGACAATCATGATGGGAATGCTCAGCAACGGGGCGTAGTAGGTCCATCTGACAATGGGTACGTTCGCTAGACGCCGCACGCTGTCATTGAAGAAGAAGATCGCCAGTAGCGCGAAGATGGCTTGAAGCAGGTTTGTCACGTTGATGCCACCGAGGTAGCTGTCGATGACCTCGAGCGGTGTAACCGTCCCCAGGACATAGAGCGCCGTCAGACCGAACATCGATGCCAGCCACGACGCCCGGGATTCCGCCACCTTCACCACCGAGGGGACCCGAAGGAGGCATAGGGCACTCAGGAGCGCAAAGAGCAAAAGTTTCATGGTCTAGCTGAGGAAAGGATCAGGATCGGACGAGCCGCGTCCACGGGTCTTCTTTGACATCTCGAAAGCGAAATCCTCCACCCACCGTTCGACAGGATGATTCGGAACGGACCGGCAGGTAACGCTAATCGCGTCCGCGGTTTCCTTCAGCATCTCTTCAGAAAGATCCGGCAGAGCCAAGGAAATCCGAAAGCTCTCCAAGTAGATGTGGCCGAGCTCGTGATAGATGCAGTGAAGTTTGTAGTGCCGCGACTTCTGCGGGGGGAAATAGACGTTTATGCGATCTTCAAATTCGGCTTTGAAGGCCGTCAGCGCACCCCAGGACTCCTTGTACTCGATCAGATTGATCGGCTTCTCACAGATCACGGTCAAGCGGTCGACAACTTCCTTCATCGATGTCGTGCCGTCTCCGCATAACTCCCGAACCTTTTCCGGGACCGGCGGGAGAGCCATTCACCTGTCGTCTTTCTCGTCGTCTTTCATCGATGCATCGATGATCCTCGTGATCGTCCTCAGTGTTTCTGGCGAGGTGGCCCCCAGGTTTCTCGCTGCAAAGTTCTTCACCTTGAGCTTCCGCATCTGCACAAGGAATTCCATGCGCGCTTCTACCTCGGGAGGAGTCTCGCTGTTGAGATCACACAGATAACTGGCTGGTACGGCAAAAACGAACTCTGCTATGCCCTTCAGCAGTTCTTGATCCGTCACCAGACTGCCAGTGCCATTGATCAAGTACGACCACCGTGTCCGCGACAGGTGGATTCCGTGGGCGGAAAGTGCTTCTTCGACATGAGGGTAAGTGAGCGCAGTGTTGTTATCTGCCTCCCAGATATCCACCAGGATGCCCATGCGATCCGCTAGCCGCTCTTTCTTCTGTTGCTGCGTAAGAAACACGCTGCGGCCCCCATTTGCCATCTATACAGCTCCTTAGCCAAGCTCAGCCACTTGTGTAGGCCGGCCACACAGGGCGGGCGGGCAGCTGACACAAGAAATGTTACCCGATGCCTACCGCAGGGTGCAGGCAGTGAGTTGTGCATGTGCGGAGCATGTATGTAGTCTGTCGCTTGCTGGGTCTTTTGAAGGAGCAACCGCGACAGGACCTGTATATCTACAGGTTGTCTTAAACCGAAGTGAGGGTGATGACATGGAGGAATACCGCCCACCCAAGCTGATAGGTAAGAAGGCACCACTGAACTGCCTGGTGCTCCCAGATCAGCATTACACCGCCTGGAAGGCGACGCAGCGGTACAACATGTCCTTCGGTGAGTACGTTGGTGCTTTGATAGACCGCGCGGAAGGGCGTCCCAACAAGCTTGATGGGATGCAACGGGGGGCATTGGCAATTGAAGAGTCTTAGAACACCCAAAAGCCAAAGAGCGACACGCCGCGAGGACCTGCGCGGTTTCGTTTATCAAAACCGCTTAGATGGCACTATGGCAATTCAGAAGCTTGCTCAAGGAGGCCGCCCTTCCAAGGGACCCCGGCACACGTTCGTGGTAAAGCCCGATCTTGCGCGGGCCGAGAAACTGCGAGCAATCATGGAGATTCTTGGTACGAACGCAGTCGACTACCTGACTCCGCTGGTTGCCGCCCACATAGATTCCATCAACCTTGATGAACTGCGCAACCAGGAGATTTTGCCTATACCGAAGGCCAGTTAAAGACTGAAGGCCCGCACTAGGCGGGCCTTCAAAAAGTATGCGTTCAGATCCTCTTCTTGGCGGATCAGCGATCTGAACTTATCCAAGCTCCCCCGCGAGGGGGGCTCCATTCGCTATACCCCGAAGGGACTAGCTGTTGTCTATGGTACCTGTAGCGGCCGTGCCGTCAATAACTGACGCGCTGCAATCCGAGCGTCAAATCACACCCGCTATGGCATGGGCTCTCGCTCCTTTAATCGCCGGTGCACCGACCTACCGCCCGGGGCGATGGATCGACGGCCGATTCCAATACCCCCGGCCGCAAAACCCACCGCGGATCACCGCTTCCTTGCCAAGGCAGCCGGCAGCGGTTCCCATTCACGGAGCAGACGGCTCCGTGGCTACGCTCTGCCTTGACCTGGATACTTCCAAAGCGCTGCAAGGCGTAGTCGATGACGACGCCCAACGCCTCGGAAACCTCTTGAAAAGCTGCGGTGTCCGATACCTCGCGGACTACTCCCCCAGCGGCGGACGCCACCTCTACATTCCCCTGGCCGAGCGCATGGAAGCACCAGCGGCTCGTGAGCTGATTGAAGCCCTCGCACAGACGGCAGCCAGCCTTGATCCCAGCCCGCACCAGAACGTCACTGACGGCTGTATTCGGGTCCCAGGAAGTGCCCACAAACGCGGCGGCCACCAGACACTCGTCACCGCCCTGAACGAGGCATACGACGTGCTGCGACGCCGCAACCCTGTCCACGCTGTCGCGGCCCTCCGACGCCATCTGGCACCGGAGCTCAAACGTGCACGCGAGCTAAAGGCCCGCGCCGCCAAGATGGCAGCCCCGGCGAGAGCGAATGGTGTCAGTCCGGTCCCCTTTGGCGGGAGCCAGTCCCCCCTGCGTCTGGCGGCCCGAACCGGCCTGTATGACACGGCCCGGTACGCCAGCCCGTCAGAAGCCCGCATGGCAGTGCTGAACCACTTCGCAGCCTGTGGCTGGACCCTGGATCAGGTCCGCCTCGAGCTGGGAGGCCAGTTCCCCGGCCTCGCGGCCCTCTACTCCGACGCCCGCCGGCAGGAACGCCTTCTCGATAAAGAGTGGGCTGAGGCCTGCCGCTGGATCCAGAAAACGGGAACCCCGCCATCGGGCAAAAGGAATGCCCGTATTAACGACACAAGCCAACCAATACCCACAGGGGGGGCCAGTAGAACCAGCAGCAAAGCTGCTGCACACCAGCTCGTAAACGATCTTGAAAATGTCCTGTACGCAGTCCTTGACCACAGATTCAAAGAACGCGGCCGCGAAGGCCTCAGCCTGCGCCTGCTGCTGCGCGCAGTGCTCGGCTACATGCGAACCATGGAAACTGACGTGCTGGATGTAGGTTGCCGTACCTTCGCCACTGCATTGGGCAAGCACCACGGCACCATCTCCAGGTTGCTCCCGATGCTCGAACAAGCCTCAGACGGCATCCTGACCAAAATTGCCGATGCACGCGGCCGCAACGCCGACACCTACGTGATCCAACTCCCCCAGCACTTTGAACAACTTGCCCGGGAACTCTCCTGGCGCAGCGGGAAGATCCATGGCATCCGCCCTGTATTCCGTGCCCTGGGCGACGTCGCTGCCCTCGTCTACGAATCCATCGAACGCGGACGCCTCTCCCCCACCACGGCAGGAATAGTCCGGTCCACAGGACTCAGCCGCACAGCCGTTGAAACGGCGTTGGGCGCCATGAGCAGCTACAACATGATCGGACGCCGGCACGGGCACTGGAGCATCACAGCCGGGACCAGCCTGACAGCCCTGGCTCGGCGGCTCGGTGCCCTTGACGACGCCGCAGAGCAGATCAGCATTCACCGAAGGCAACGCGCAGCCTGGCACGCATGGCTGGACAGGAACCTCGCGCCCGAACTGGCGGAACACGAAGTGGACGAACCTGATTCTGATCTCTACTGGATCCCGCCCTCGGAAACCGAAGTGGAGTTGATCGGGACGCTGTGGCGAGCTGCGTAAAGTGCCGGCGTTCGTGGACCATATGGATCCAACAGATCACGTTGGTAAGTGTTTGCCTGCTTCGCCGGTTTCACAAGTGAAAAAAGCTAAGACAGTAAAACCAGTAAATCCGGCAAAGCAAGTTGCTAAGTGTTTGCTTGCTTCGCCGGTTTCACAAGTGAAAAAAGCGAAGACACGTAAGCAAGCTTCACAAGTAAAGCCAGTGTTACTGGCTACGCTTGGATCACTCTGGAAGGGGATTTGATGAAACACGATCTGGACCGCGGTGCCCTAAGCCGCGTTATCGCGGTAATCAACGGCAAAGGCGGGGTCTTCAAGACCAGCCTGGTGGCCAACGTAGGCGGACTTCTCGCCGAAGGCGGATCGCGTGTGCTCCTCGTGGATCTCGACCCTCAAGGAAACCTCGCCGAGGATCTCGGCTACGCCGACCAAGGTGACGGCGGCAGGAGTCTGGCGGCTTCGCTGTGTTTCGGGGGAGAACCCGACCTGCTGACCGGCGTCCGAGCCAACCTTGATGTCATTGCCGGCGGACCTCATCTCGACGATGCCGCGGCATTCCTTGGAGCCAAAGCCCAGAAGGACCGTGACGCTGCGCAGCTGGCCTTGGCCAAACTGCTTGCCAGCGTCGCGGGGGAGTACGATCTGGTCCTGCTGGACTGCCCGCCCGGAAATGAGCCCCTGCAGGCCGCCGCGGTAGCTGCCGCCCGCTTCGCACTGGTGCCGTTGAAGACCGACATGTCCAGCCGGAAGGGTGTCGCCGCCGTCGCGGCACGCATGGACAGCGTCGTCGGCCTCAATCCCTCGCTGGATCTGCTGGGCGTTGTCCTCGTAGGAACCGGTACGAACTCCAAGCAGGTTCACAAGGTCACCCGTGACCACCTCATCGCCGATTTCGGTACAGACGAAGTGCTGTTTCCGATGAGCATCCGCCACGCGGAGGCCACCGCTCAGGCCTGCCGGGAGCGTGGATTGCTGGCCCACGAGCTCGAGCGGGAGCTCAGCAAGGGACCGAAATGGTGGGAGGTCCTGCGCGGTGAAGCGAAGGCTGGCAACGCCGGGCCAAAATCTGCCTCAAGCGTGGCCGAAGACCTCCACGCAGTCGCCATGGAAGTGACCCGCCGCATCGCCGTCGCAGAATCCCAGGAGGTCAACGCGTGAGCGCCGAACCGACACCCAGCCGCCCCGCACTTGGATTGCCCCCACGGCGCACAGCGGCGCCGGCCGCTGAAGCGCCGCTGGCAAGGATGCTCCCCGGGCACCGCCCGGAGACGCCAAAGAGGTCAGAACCCAAAGAGGCCGACACAGCAAACATGACGGTGAGTATCCCCGCCGCGCTGCGGAACCGGGCGCGGGCCGCATACCGGGCGACCAGCTACGCCGAAGGGGATAACACCTGGAGTCACTTCGTGGCGAAAGCCATCGAAGCAGAAACCGCCCGCCGCGAAGCCGAACACAACGACGGTGCGATGTACCCGTCCTGGGGTGAAAATCTTCCCGGGGGCAGGCGGCTCAAAGACAGCTGAAGCAGCGTGGCCTGATTCCTTTATGGCGACCGGCGCGGTTCGGCCTTTGAGTGGTCCGTGCGGATAGCCAGGAGTTTGCCAGCCGTCCGGACTGGTCCCCGGATCGTGAGGCCCATTTCTGCGTAAGCGCCTTCTGTGTCGATTACGCGCCTCGTGTTTGTACGGTATTCGGCACTTACTGAATCCTCCCGATCATTGGTGCGGGCGCTGGTGGCCCCACGACTTATGAGCCCCGATTGGTCGAGCAGCCTTTGTCACGGAGCATGGCGCGTCTTCGAGCTGGTTTGCACTAACTACCGAGGGCCGACCGGTGCGCCAGATGCAGTCATAAGAGTCAATCAATAACATCGTCCTCTGCTGTAGGTAGCTGGTATCCCACAGTCAGGTAGTCAATCTCTGGAGCCTGAATAATGACAGCCGCATGGGATTCGAGCCTGTGAGCCTTCTTGCCCAAAGCTGTTTGGTACCAAAGATCTCCGACGAGTGTGAAAGCCCTATCGGGGGTCTCATCCCCGGTCCTGCTGTGAGTATCCAGTACTCCCTGAATCCAGGCCCCGCTCTTCAGATGAACGCCCACAACTACCTTGTGGTCAGGGAACCTGTCAAAGGCCGCATTCCAGGCTGACTGATTTCGCTCCAGCGTCGGTGGCTTCTTTTTCCTTAGCCGCAGCCAGCCGGCCCAAGACACCTTCATGAGTCGACTGGCAGCGGCACTCCCAAAGAACGCCCCGAACGTGACGGCCAGGGCAAGGTCGGCGAGGATGATCCCGGCAAATAGCTGCGAGTCCTGACGGAATAGCTCTCCAGGGTCCAAGAAGAATTGTCTGAGCGTGGTTCGAACAGGCTCAAAGAAGAAGGCCAGCACATAGTGAATGATGAAAACGGCGATCAGGGACGTTGCGCTGGCGATCACCACTGCCGATGTCTCTCGGAAGGCTGACCGCTTGATGGTCGAGCTGTGGCCCTCATACCGCCAAATGAATGCGATGCCGGGCAGCAGCAGACAAACGTAGAGCAGGGCGGCTATTGGTTCGGTGGGCACCGTGATTCCTTAAGGAAATGTCCCTGCTGCATAATGGGGCAACAACGATGACAAGGGGATATGACATGGCTGACGACAAATCTAGCAACTCCCGGACCACTGGCCGTTCGGGAACCACCAAGTTCTCCGAAGGGCAAAAGCCTGCGGGGGTTCGTGTTCAGCCGATTATTATGGAGCCTGGCGCCAGGCCGGCGGCTCCTAAGAAGTAGGGTCCCGCGGCGCTCACCGACGGTCACGCAGTAAATCGGCTGCGTCACGTCCGCTACATCCGCCTGCTGGAGCGGCACATGTACGCAACACACCTGCCAGGCTGGCGTGCTGGCACTACAGAACCCTGCCTGAGGGGACCTTGCAACTGGTGGTAGCTCAGCTCACAGCTTCCAGATCTTCTGCCTGGGAGGTGAAGGGGGTACGGTGAGGCATATACAAAATGTATTTTGCTATGGGAGGAGGAAGCGATGCTCACCATTCAAGACCACTTGGCCCGAACTTTCGCCAACCGTGAGCTGAATCGAATCGACATGCTGCGGTCCTGCTCGATGGCCCACGCCCAGGGGCTGACCCAGGCAGAGATAGCCCGACGGCTCTCCATTTCCCAGCCCGAGGTCCACCGGATTCTCCGCAAGATCGAGAACTTCCCGGAGCTGTTGATGCGTACACCTCGGGAGGTCATCCTCGATTTTCATGCCGAGAAGATCAGCCATGACGCAATGATGCACGAGCTGAAAAACTGGCATTACACGTTCGCCGAAGACGCCGAACCGGGCAACCCCGAGGGCGCCTTGACGAGCGGCGATTGGGACCAGATCGTCGACGCTGTGCACCGCGACCTCATCGATGTTGCCGATTACGAGGCTCTACTTCTGACCGTCCATCCGACGGCCGCGTAGTGGACGACGCAACTCTGCGCAGGGTAGAGGCGGAGCTCAGTGCCCTCACCTCGACCGGCGGGGAATTGCACCGGCACTCGCCCCTGGCCACGTATCGGCCCGGGATGCTCGTGAGCCCAGACCGCATCCGGTTTCAGCGTCGGCTCCTTGACGAGCTCATCGCCGAGGGCGAAGAGGACGTCCAAAAGGACGGTCTGGCTGCTGTGGTGACCGCGGGCCCGCCGGGCGCCGGCAAATCCACTATGGTCAGGAACCTTCATCTGGGGGGTCCCGGCTGGCGCGTCATCGACGCGGATGCGATCAAGCTGAGGCTGCTGGAGGCCGCGGTGCGTGATGGGATCTTCGGCAAGATTCTCGTCCGGCGGCTGGCCGACGGCTTCTTCATCATGCCCAATGAACTCTCGAGCCTGGTTCACAACGAATCCGTTCTGCTGGCTGACCGACTCATCGAACGCTCCCTCGAAGCGCGCGAAAACGTCGTCATCGAAGGAACTATGTCCTGGCATGGTCTTCCACGGCAGTACGCTCAGATGCTGGAACTTCACGAATATGCTGACGTGACCATCGTGGATGTCGAAGTGGATTGCGCTACTGCGCTCGAGCAGGCTTACTTCAGATGGAGTGAGGGACGCACGAAGGCGATCAACGGTGCCCGAAATGGCGGCGGCCGCTTCACACCGCGCGAGGCCATCACGTCGATCTACGATGCTTCGGGCTTTAGTGTGTGCAACCAGAATGCCGTCGATTTCTTCAACAGCCCCGAAGTGGCCGGGTTCAGTGAGATGGAGCTGATCATCTCAACGGGACCCCTGCCTGAAGACCTCCAGGTCTACCGGAGGATCGTCGGGGAGCACACGGAAGAGCCGCCTGGCTATCTGAAGGACAGCGCAAGCGTGACGAAGGTCAACTAGCCCCCCAAAGCACAGGTTCCAGCGGGACGCTTTAACTTGCGAGACACTGACGCGCTGTGCGGATTGCCTGCAGGTTCTGAAGGCTCCGGCCGCGAATCCAACGCCGTGGAGGACTGCTGAATGATCGCGCGATCGCTTGGATGGGGCTTTGGCGTCAATCTACGGCCGCCCGCCTTTAGACCGTCGCCGACAACAAGAGCCCTTCGTCCGCGTCGTTCTCAAAAGCGACCCTTACTGACGTTCTCGGGAGTGCCACCTTGGGCGGCATCGACTTGATGCCGGGGGAGACGGCATATGCACCGTGACGGCTTGTAGTTGGGCGGCGGAATGTCGAATGCTGACCACGCGCGGAAGTTGGCCCTGGCGGTCTGAACTCAAGTTCGATATTAAAGTTGGTCGACAGGCATGGGGGAGCGTTTTTGACCGTCTGGTTGGGGCCCCCTCAACCGGAAAGCCGGAGAGTTGCGTCGGCGGGCCGGCGGGGGCAGAAGACCGGCCTGGCCCGCGAATTCGGCATCAGCCGCGAAACCCTCTACCAGTACCTCAGGACAGACAGCCCTGCGCAGTAGTCGCACCCCGGAATTAACCGAACCGAGGCCTAGCTAGTGCGCGGCTTCGTACTTTTCCATGATGTCAGCCTGGATTCGGCCCCGGGCATTGACTGGCAGGCCTTGGCCGACAGCCCAAAGCCGGACTTCGCGGGCATTGGAGGAAGCTGGACGAGTTGTCCGAGCCCGGCCGCCGGTCTTCCGGGCTGCTTTGGTGTAGCGGCTGAATGCTTCACGCAGTTCGCGTGCGTGAGCATCATTGAGATCGATTGCGTATTCGACGCCGTCAAGGGCAAACGAAAGTGTCTCGCTGGCCTTGGAACCGTCGAAGTCATCTTCCAAAAGGGTTACTACTCTTTGTGCCATAGGAAAAGTTTAGGGCTTTGTAATCACGCCGGATGACGCAACTACCGAAGCGCAGATTGTCGCTACTGAGGTAGAGGGAGAGATTCACTCACCGGCTTCCGATGCTGGCAAGGTAAAGGCGCCGATCTTGAAGCTGGTATATCTAGTCGCCACCGGAACCGCCCGAGGTGGTGTTGATGCCCTGAATGCCATGATGGAGCAGGGCATCAACGGGATGGCTAACTTGGATTGGATGTTCTCCTGGTGGTAGCGATCGATGACCGATTTCCGGCCAGGTTGAGAAGGATGGGATGGCCGGGATTAGCGTCACGCCGGCCTGGTGGGTCGTGAAGAAACCCAGAAGATCCTTAACTGAGCAACCGAGAACGGGTACAACCCCAGCCCTCGTGGCCGCATCTGCCAGGCCATAAAGCGGGCCCATGACGCCGCTCAGGGCTATCCAGCCCACAAGGAAACGTGGCCTAAACCTGATACGGGCATCGTCGGCTTCACGTATGCACCGTTCGACACTGATCGGCAGGACCAGTTCTAAGTCACGCGAAGGCACGTTATGCATTCCCCTCCCGTAGACTCATGCGATTGGCTTCTGCAGTGAAATGCCATTCCAAAGTACTGTGACTTAGGGAAGTAATGACAAGCAACGACGTCGTTCTATTGGCAGATATGCTCACTCGTTCTAGAGGAGAAACGTTCCCGGTCCTGGGGGACACGGAACATGAAACGTACTTCAGTGCGAAGCAGTACTTACGTCACTTCAACACCACGCACGACGACCTTCTCTCCGGAATTGTGGACGGCGCTCAAGACGGCGGCATCGATGCTCTATACATGTTCGCCAATGGGTTCTGCATCCGAGACGACACGCCGCTGAAAGGACTGGGTCGGAACGCTCAACTGGACCTCGTCGTCCTTCAAGTGAAGAACACGAAGGGATTTGGCGAATCAGCGATAGACAAGCTCGTTGTCAATCTCCCTCGTCTCTTGGACTTCGGAAGGAACGAGGAGACGCTCGCGAAGACACTGAACCCGCGAGTAATTGAAATTACTCGTAGGTTCCTAACTGCTTATCGCGCACTTGAAATGCCGACACTTAGGGTTTTCACCTGCTTCGTTGCACTCAAAGCGGATCAACTACACCCGAATACCGTCGAAAAATCCAACTTGGTTGGCGATGTTCTCCGCCAGTCCTTTGCATCTTGCAGCCCCATTATTGACTTCATCGATGCTTCAGCTCTTTCTGACATGGCTCGTGAAAAACCTTCTGTGACTAGATCCATCGCATTGGCTGAGAATCCGATATCAACAGATACTGCAGGTGGCTACATAGGCGTAGTGCGACTAGACGAGTACGAGAAGTTCATCACGGACGACAGCGGCAACCTTGACGCTTCTCTCTTTGAAGCCAATGTCCGAGACTACGAGGGTGAAACGATCGTCAACCGGAGCATCCAGGCGACATTAGAGAAATATGATGAGAACGTAGATTTCTGGTGGCTAAATAACGGTGTCACTATCGTCGCCAATCGTGTACAACCCGCCAACAAGCTGCTTGAACTCGAATCACCGCAGATTGTGAACGGTTTGCAGACGTCGCATGAGATTTATAAGCGTGGCAGAGGAGCGGCCACCGGCAGTGAGAATCGCAGCGTCCTCGTCAAAATTATCCAGGCAGAGGACGATACGGTCCGCGACCGAATAATTCGTGCAACTAATAGCCAGACCAACCTAAGCCTGAGTTCCCTGCGAGCTACCGATAAGGTCCAACGACAAATTGAAGAGTATCTACTCAAGAACGGTCTCTACTACGAGCGCCGAAAGAACCTATACAGTAACAGGGGAATACGCGTTGATGATCTTGTATCCATCGATCAAATGGGACAAGCGCTCCTCGCCGGACTTGTCCAGATGCCACATGTTGCTCGAGGCCAAGTAAGCAAAGTCTTTGAGGACGACGTCTACGACCTCCTATTTGCTTCCACGCATCCAATCGGTGCTTATCTGTCGGCAATTCGTATGCAGAGGGAATGCGAGGGATTTCTGCGTGCGGAGGCCACCACACGAGGTCAGGTTGAAGATTTCTGCTTTCACCTGAGCATGCTGGCGACAATCGCCGCGACGCGAAAGAACCGACCGACGGCAGCAGAGATTGCCCAGATGAGCGATATTCCTACTGAGGCCGTCCTCCAAGATCTCTTGCAGATGATTCGGGAGGAGTTCGCTGAGGGTGCGCGCCGGAGACGCGAAGTGCTGTTCGACCGTGTGGCAAAAGACGGAAACGTAACCGAGCAACTGCTTCTGAGGGCTAGGAACTACCTGCAGTCGAGCTCCCGGCGGGCCGTCGTCACTTAAAAGGCCCCCACTTGTTCGGCCGGAGGGATGAGCGCCAGCATGGGTCCGCCGATGAACTTTGAGGTGGAGTCTCGTTCGATTCCGGGTTCCGGTCAGGGCGTCCAGATCAAAATGTCTGCTAGACGCAGGAGGGACAATGGGCGGCCGTCGGGGGTTTTCATGGTCGCGGCCAAATCGGTAAGCCAACCAGAGTTCTCGCGAATGTCTTCCCAAAGTGCTTTGCGAACCGGACCTGGGTGTTTCGTTCCATAGAATTCGTACACCCGGGAATCGATCAGCGGCACGATGTGCGGGCGGCGCCGGTGAAGGACCTTGGAAACCGTTACGGCCGTCCACCATTTGACCGACAAGGCTGCTGTGTTGGCAGCGGCCAGGCTTTCCACGGCCCGTTCCAACCCGGACAGCTCGTCGTAGGACTCAAAGCAGTCGGCGTCCCGAAGATCGACCAGTGCTATGTCGAGTGACTGCCGCAGGCGCTGTGGCGGTCCGTCACCGACCGTGAATAGCGGAATCACGTCTCGGGCGCTGAGCTGAAGACTCAGGAGGTTCGCCATAAGCACGTCCGCTGGGGCAAGGGGGCCGTCAGCCTCTCCTTGGTGATCGTAGGTATTAAAGGCGTACCCACGGGTCGTAGAGGTGTAACGCTCCAATTTTCCCTGAGATGAACTTTTCAATGAGCCTAAACTGCTCGATGGCATGGAGGTTCCCCTGCGGTTGATGCCGGCGCTCAGACCTGAACGCATCCGGTATTGACACGTTACGTCCCGGGGAAGACGCGGAAGCGCATAAAGGCAAGTGGATGAAAATGACATTGGAATGCGGAGATTCGCGCGGCGGTCTCGTTCGACAGCTATCTTCAACGAAGATGTTCCACGAAAAGACGTGCAGAACAGCTTCGGGGATCTCCGTCGTGTTCCCCGACAGCCCCCACAGTGTCAGGCACTGGCCTAAATCCTGAACACACCTCAGTCTCACAAACGATCCATTGCTGAGACGGTCGAGTCGTGTTCCAAGGGACGTAAGGAATGTTGAGGAACTCGCGGTTCGACACGCCCCTCCAAAGTCTCAGAATGCCGTCCAACAACAGATAGTCTCTCAACGGCAAATTGCTCGGCATTACGAGAATACGGGGACGTCTTATGGCTGTAATCGGGTACGCAAGGGTTTCCACCGCGGAACAGAACCTTGATCTGCAGCTCACGGCACTCCATGCGGCCGGCGCCGCCCGGACCTTTGCCGACAAGGGCGTCAGTGGATCCGCCGCCGAACGCCCTCAGCTGTCCAAAGCCCTGGACAGGCTGGAGACCGGCGACGTACTCACCGTATGGAAGCTCGACCGTTTAGGACGCAACACCCGGCACGTCCTGGACCTTATCGAGAACATCCGAGAACGGGGGGCAGGGTTCCGGTCCCTGACCGAGGGTCTGGACACGACCGGGCCCATGGGCACCGCGATGCTGACGATCGTGGCCGCATTCGCGCAGCTGGAGCGCGACACCATGATCGAACGCACCAAAGCCGGCCTCGCTGCGGCCGCGGCCAACAACCGCCACGGCGGAAGACCCCGCAAAGTAGATGACGCTGCCGCTGCCCGGGCCAAGGAACTCAAAGGCAAGGGAATCAGTGCCTCCGACATCGGCAAGATGCTCGGAGTCTCCCGCGCTACTGTCTACCGATATCTTCTCTAGGCAGTGCTCCTAGCGTTGAGAGACGACCTGGAGCGTAGCGTTTAGGGCACGTTCACCGGACATTTTGCAGGCAGTCCCTTCCGCGCGGTTCGTGAGGAACGTTGGGTTCGTTTGAGTAGTGTTTGGGGCGTGAAGAGTCTTGGATTTATGTCATGCGCATTGGCCGTTTTGCTTGTGGGGTGTAGTTCGCCCCCAGAGCAGTTGAGAGGCGCGGCGAAGGGCTGTATGGGTAGTCTTGACGCCCCCGGCCTTGCTCTACCTGACGATGGTAGTGGCAATATTGGTATTGGTTGGGTCCCCATGTAGAAGTCCAGTGTTTGTGTGAGTTTCGTGTCCGAGAATGGACACAGGAGGAAATTCACGAATCATGGCACGCAGACAT
>NZ_JAXCHX010000021.1:0-76180 GCF_035984855.1 Arthrobacter sp. MP_M4 | reverse complement strand
CTCCATCACCCCCTGCTCTCCTTCTAACCCCCACCCCCCGCCCCCGCCCGGCGCGGGCCCCCCCCCCCCCCCCCCCCCCCCCCCCCCCCCCCCCCCCCCCCACTCCTGTCTCCCGCTCCACTTCCCTCAAGGCAGCCTAAGGAACCTATGGACGTCATCATTGAAAACCTCCCAGCATATTGGGACGGTTTTCTTAGAACCCTCTTCCTGTCCGTGGTCTCGGGGATCATCGCACTGATTTTCGGCACCCTGCTCGCAGCAGCCCGCGTCTCGCCCATCGCGGCCCTGCGCGGCTTCAGCATGACGTACGTGGAAATTGTCCGGAACACCCCGTTGACCATCGCGTTCTTCTTCGCTGCCGTGGTCCTGCCGCGGCTGGGAGTGACGTTCCAGCAGTTCGAAATCGCCGCCATCATCGCCTTGAGCGCCTACACCTCGGCGTTCATCGCCGAGGCGGTCCGCTCCGGTGTCAACAGCGTGCCGGTGGGGCAGGCAGAGGCTTCCCGCAGCATCGGCATGAAGTTCAGCCAGGTACTGTCCCTGATCATCCTGCCGCAGGCACTGCGGACCGTCATCCCGCCGATGATCAACATCCTGATCGCCCTGGTCAAGAACTCCTCGGTGGCTGGCGCGTTCTATGTCCTGGAACTCTTCGGCACCGGCCGGCAGCTTGCCAACGCCAACGGCGACGCGGTCCTGTGGGTCCTGGTCGGCGTCGCGATCTTCTACCTGCTGATAACCGTCCCGCTTGGCTACGTGGCCAACCTGGTTGAACGAAAGGTGGCGATCTCCCGATGAGCTCAGTCTTATACGACGTCCCCGGCCCCAAGGCCCGCCGTGTCTCCCTGATCGGCTCCATTGTCGGCGCCGTGGCGATCGCCGGCCTGCTGTGGTGGGCCATCACCGTCCTGGCCCAGCAGGGCATCTTCGAGGCAGAACGCTGGGCAGTGTTCCAGATTCCCGACGTCTGGTCACTGATCGGCAACGGTATCCTCGCCACCCTATCCGCGGCGGCGGTTGCAGCCGTGATCGCTTTCCCGCTGGGCCTGGTGCTCTGCCTGATGCGGATTTCCGACGTCGCCTGGATCCGCATCCCCACCCGCATCGTGCTGGAATTCCTGCGCGGCATGCCCGTGGTCCTGATGATGTTCTTCGTCCTGCTGGTGTTTGCGACAGGCTCGTTCACCGCCGTCGTCGCCGGACTGGTGCTGTACAACTCGGCCATCTTCGCCGAAATCATCCGCGCCGGCATCCAGTCCCTGCCGAAGGGCCAGCGTGAAGCCGGCCTTGCCATCGGCCTCACCAGCTTCGCGTCCCGGCGCAGCATCGAACTGCCCCAGGCCATCCGGCGCATGCTGCCCTCGCTCGTGGCGCAGCTTGTGGTGCTGCTGAAGGACACCTCGCTGGGCTACATCGTGTCCTACGAGGAACTGCTGCGCAAAGTGCAGATCATGGCCGACTTCCTCGGCCCGGCCTACCTGTTTCCGGTGTTCTTTGTGGCTGCCGCAATCTACATTGCCATCAACTTCTCCGTGTCCCGCCTCGCTATCTGGATCGAGAAGCGCGGCTCCAAGAAGGCGGCCGGCGGCGTGGTCAAAGTGCCCGTCGCCGGGATCCCCGATAAGTAGCCCCGCCAAGGAGCCGCGGCGAGGAGCCGCGACGAAATAGTCGGCGGCGGGTTGGCGGCGCCGAACGACTTCGGCCGAAACACGAAAGGTCCGGAATCCTGCTTGGGGTTCCGGACCTTTTGTGCTGTTCGCTGACTTGCCCTCCCTGGTGCCGGGACGTGTCCTGCGGGTTGCGGCCCGCGCCCTATGGCATGAGCCAGCTCCGCAATGCCCGCAGGCATTCACGGACCGCGTCGGCGTCCACGTGTTCGTTGTCCTTGTGCGCCAGCAGCGCGTCGCCGGGGCCGAAGTTCACGGCCGGGATCCCCAGTTCGCTAAAGCGTGCGACGTCGGTCCAGCCATACTTGGGTTTCGGCACCCCGCCGACGGCGGCTACAAAGGACGCTGCTGCAGGATGGTTGAGTCCGGGACGAGCACCGGCGGCGCTGTCCGTGCGGACGACGTCGAAACCCTCCAACAGCTCCCGGACGTGCTGCTCCGCCTCGTCCGGGGATTTGTCCGGGGCGAACCGGTAGTTGATTTCCACGACGCAACGGTCCGGAATGACGTTGCCGGCGGTCCCGCCGTGGATCTTCACAGCATTCAGGCTTTCCCGGTACTCCAGGCCGTCCACATCAACGGTCCGGGGTGCGTAGGCGGCCAGCCGGGCCAGGACCGGTGCGGCGGCGTGGATGGCGTTGCTGCCCATCCATGCCCGGGCGGAGTGCGCGGCCTCGCCCACGGTGGTTGCTTCGAACCGGATGGTGCCGTTGCATCCGCCCTCCACCGTGCCGTCCGTGGGCTCGAGGAGGATGGCAAAGTCCCCGCCCAGCAGATGTCCGTGGTTGCGCACCAGCCGGCCGAGGCCGCTTTTGACGGCCTCGACTTCCTCGTGGTCGTAGAAGACGAAGGTGACGTCCTTATCCGGCTGCCCGCCGCCGTCGAACAGTTCTGCGGCCAGTGCCAGCTGAACGGCGACGCCGCCCTTCATGTCCGTGGCGCCCCGCCCGTACAGGATGCCCTCCCCCGGCGCGCCCGAGGACCAGTAGGAGGGGACCGTCCCGAGGGAGCCCTCGGTGGTTGGCAGCGGGACAGTGTCCAGGTGCCCGGCGAGGATGACCCGCTCGGAGCGGCCGAGGTTGGTGCGGGCAATGATCGAGTCGCCGTCGCGGAGCAGCTCCAGCTGGGGGATGGAACGGAGGGCATGTTCCACGGCGTCGGCCAGCCGGTGTTCCTCCCCCGAGACGCTGAAGACGTCGATGATGTCCGCGGTCAGCAGCGCCACGTCCTGGCGCAGGTTCAGGCGGGCGGGTGCAGTATGCTCAGTCACCGTTCCACTGTATATGCCCGCCGCGTCCTCCCCGCCGGCGCCCGGTTGAGGCCGGTGTGCGCCGTCGGGTCCGCCCCACTGCACGCTACTTGGGCTGTCACGGGTTTCGGCCGCCGAGCACGCCGTCTATAGACTTGGGGCATGACTGAAACCGCTTCTTCCGCTGTGCCCGCTGACGCCCGCTCCGCCTACGGTTACGGCGTTGCCACGATCGCCACCGGCAACGGTGAAGCCACCGTCCTTGACGTCTGGTTCCCGGCGCCGGAACTCGGAACAGCGACCGGGAGCCTCCGTGACGTCGCCCACGCAGACCAGTCGCTGCTCGACATTGCCGCGACCGGCGCCGACGCGGACCGCGGCACCGAACAGAAGGTCGTCTTCGTGCAGATTCACCTGGACGAGGCTCCGGCGGACACTGCCGATGCCTACCTGCGCCTGCACCTGCTCTCCCACCGTCTGGTGCAGCCGAACACCATCAACCTGGACGGCATCTTTGGCAAGCTCCCCAATGTGGTCTGGACCAACTTCGGACCCGCCGCCGTTGAGGGCTTCGAACTGACCCGGGCCAGGCTGCGCAAGCGCGGCGCCGTCACGGTCTACGGGATCGACAAGTTCCCGCGCATGGTGGACTACGTCATTCCTTCGGGTGTGCGCATCGCGGACGCGGACCGCGTCCGGCTCGGCGCGCACCTGGCTGAGGGCACCACGGTGATGCACGAGGGCTTCGTCAACTTCAATGCCGGCACCCTGGGCAGCTCCATGGTCGAAGGGCGCATCTCCGCCGGGGTGGTTGCCGGCGACGGGTCCGACGTCGGCGGTGGCGCCTCAATCATGGGAACCCTCTCCGGCGGAGGCAAGGAAAAGATCTCCCTGGGCGAACGCGTGCTGCTCGGCGCCAATTCCGGGGTGGGCATCAGCATCGGGGACGACTCCGTTGTTGAAGCCGGCCTGTACGTGACGGCCGGTACCCGGGTACGCGTGGCCGGCGCCAAGGATGCCGACGGTGAGGACACCAGCCGGATCGTCAAGGCCGTGGAGCTCTCCGGCGTGCCCAACCTGCTCTTCCGCCGCAACTCCTCCACCGGTGAGGTGGAGGTCCTCCCCCGCAAGGGACAGACCGTCGAACTCAACGAGGCCCTCCACGCCAACTAAGGTGGAAGGGCGCAATGTCAATCGTTAGCAGCATGTACCGGTCCGGGATGGGCCTGAGGGAGTAGTTTCGTGGCACGCAGGGGCAGCTGGCGCCGACGGATGGTGCTGCTGTTGACCCTGGCACTGGTGGTCGGCGGCGTGTACACGGCCGTGGCGTTCGTTCAGCGTTCGGAGGTGCTTGTTACTGAGCGCTGTACAGCCGAGGGCGGCGGGACGGACGATCTTGCCCCCGACCAGGCGGCAAATGCCGGCCTCATCTCCGCCGTCGCCGTCCGACGGGGACTCCCGGCCCGGGCCGCCAGCATCGCCCTGGCCACCGCCATGCAGGAGTCCAAGATCCGGAACATCGGCCACGGCGACCAGGCTGGCCCGGACTCCCGCGGCCTTTTCCAGCAGCGCCCTTCGCAGGGCTGGGGCACCTCGGCCCAGGTGATGGACCCGTACCATGCGGCCAACGCTTTCTACGATGCCCTGGTCAAGGTCCCCAACTACCAGACGCTCGACATCACTGTCGCCGCGCAGCGGGTACAGCGTTCGGCCTACCCGAATGCTTACGCCCAGCACGAGGAAATGGCCCGGTCCTTTGCCTCCTCGCTGACCGGCCAGACCCCCGCCGGCGTGGATTGTGCGCTGCGCGAGCCTGACGCCCCGGGAGATCCCGCCGCCGTGCAGGAACGGGTGACCAGCGACTTTGGTGCGGTTCCCGCAGCCACGGAGGGTCGCAGCCTGGTGCTGGACGCCGACGGAACCCGGGCGTGGGCCCTCGCGCAGTGGGCGGTGGCCAACGCCAAGGCCCTCTCCGTCACGGAGGTCCAGGTGGATGGGCGGAGCTGGACGCGGCAGGAGCGCAACGGCTGGCAGTCCGCCCCGGTGCCGGCGGGACAGGTCAGGATCACGGTCGCCGAAGGGCCTGCCCAGTAGGGAGTTCCGCCCCGATCCCTGGCGTGGTCTATCCCGCCGGTTCAGACCAGCAGGTCCACCACCGGCTGCACGTAGCTGCGGAACAGTTCCGGCCGGGACAGCAGCTCGCAGCTCATGATGATCTTATCGGGCTCCAGGTACCAGGCCCGCGGCTCGGCGAGGGGCAGCTCGATGATGGTCAAGCTGAAATCATTGGTGGCCCGGCCCACCTCCAGCAACCGGTCGTCGACCATGTCCTGCAGCAGCTGCACCCCACCGGCGGCTTCGCGTTCCGCCTCGAGCGCCAGGTACTCGCCGCGGCGCTCTCTCGCCCAGGACAGTGCAGCACCGAAATGCGCCTGCAGCACGCGCCGCAGGGCGGGCGAATTGGCGAAGTCCTGGAAGCCGGGCGGACCAAGTTCCGGCGACATCTCCGGGTGTGCCCGGAGAAGTTGCTCCCACCACGCCTCCCATTCCGTTCGAAGGGCGGCCAGCCCGCCCACCTCGCCGATGAGGTGGGAATGGTCAGCGGGCCGGATCTTGGGCGCTGCGTGGCTCAGTGCCGGATGCCCTGCGCTGTCCAGGCCGGCGGCGTCGCGAACGTAAAGTGCAATGAGCAGAGGACCCGAAGTGTCCATGGTAATCCGCCAGCCCGGCCCGCCTGTGTGGTGCATCCAATTGCCTCCTTGGCAAGACATACGCCTTCAGTGTATTCCTGAAGATCACGCACGTTAATGGGTGCCGGCGTAGCTTCCCAGCCCGGACAGATGGGATTCCAGCACGTCGCTGCACATTTGCGCTGTCATCCATTCAGGCTGCAGCAGGGCGTGCAGGGCGAGCCCGTCCAGCGTGGCGAGCAGTCGCTCCGCCTCCGTGACCAGACGCTGCTGGTCCATGGCCACATCGTCGGCATCGGAGGACAGGTCCAGCACGAGCCGGCCGACAATCGCGGCCACGGCACGGTGGCTCCGGTCGGCCACCGGAAGCAGGAACGGCTTGGTCCGGGCCGCACTCTTGAACGCCATCCAGACGCAGGAATCCACGGCACGTTCCTCATCCAGGGGGAGGAACTCACCCAACAGGGTTAACACTCCGGCGTGGTGCTCCGCGGTTCCCGGCTGCTCCGCCGCGAGCCGCTCATCGGCGACCGTGAGTCTGCCGACCACCCGGTCCACAACCACCCCGAACGCGTGGGCCAGGAGTTCGTCGCTGCTGGCGAAGTAGTGCCGGACGGATCCGACGGCGAGCTCCGCCTCGTCCGCGACCTCGCGCAGCGACGCCCTTTCGAGTCCGTCCGCTGCGATGATCCGGAAGACCGCCTCGACGACTTCCTGGCGCCGGAGGGCGGCGTCGACAAATTTGGGCATTCATCTTTTTAGCACGGATGTGCCCGCGCGACGCCGGGCCGCACCGGAGGCCCGCCGCCCGTAACGCAAAACGACGCCGGCCACTCACCCTGCAGGGGCGAGCGGCCGGCGTCGAACTAAACGTTCGTACCTAAACGGAGGGGTAGTTGCGCTCCGGTTCACCGATGTACAGCTGGCGGGGGCGGCCGATCTTGGTGTTGGGGTCGCTGATCATTTCCCGCCACTGGGCGATCCAGCCCGGAAGCCGGCCGATGGCAAAGAGCACCGTGAACATCTTTTCGGGGAAGCCCATGGCTTTGTAGATCAGGCCGGTGTAGAAGTCCACGTTCGGGTAGAGCTTGCGCTGGATGAAGTAGTCATCATTCAGGGCCTTCTCTTCCAGGCGGAGGGCGATCTCCAGCAGCTCGTCGTTGCCGCCAAGCTTGGTGAGGATCTCGTGGGCCGTGGCCTTGACGATTTTGGCGCGCGGGTCATAGTTCTTGTACACGCGGTGCCCGAAGCCCATGAGCCGGACGCCGTCCTCCTTGTTCTTGACCTTCTCCATGTAGTCCTCGGGCTTGGTGCCGTCGGCCTGGATCTGGCGCAGCATCTTCAGCACGGCCTCATTGGCGCCGCCGTGGGCCGGTCCGAACAGGGCGTTGATGCCGGCGGAGACGGAGGCGAACAGGTTCGCGTTGGAGGAACCGACCAGCCGGACGGTGGACGTTGAGCAGTTCTGTTCGTGGTCGGCATGCAAGATGAGAAGCAGGTCCAGCGCCTTGGCGACGACCGGGTCCACCTCGTACTGCTCGGCCGGCAGGCCGAAACTCAGGCGGAGGAAGTTCTCAACCAGGTTGTGTGAGTTGTCCGGGTACAGCATGGGCTGGCCGATGCTCTTCTTCAGGGCGTACGCGGCAATGACCGGCATCTTGGCCAGCAGTCGGTAGGTGGAGACCTCCACCTGTTCGGCGTTGAAGGGGTCCAGCGAATCCTGGTAGAACGTGGACAGCGCGGACACGGCCGAGGACAGGACCGGCATCGGGTGCGCGTCCCGCGGGAAACCGCTGAAGAAGCCCTTCAGCTCCTCGTGCAGCAGGGTATGGTGCCGGATCCGCTGGTCGAAGGCTTCCAGCTCGGTGGCAGTGGGGAGGTTGCCGTAGATCAGCAGGAACGATACTTCCAGGAAACTGGAGTGTTTGGCGAGCTGCTCGATCGGGTACCCGCGGTACCGCAGGATTCCGGCGTCGCCGTCGATGTAGGTAATGGCCGAGGTGGTGGCCGCGGTGTTCATGAAGCCGGGGTCAAAAGCAACGGCGCCGGTCTGCTTCAGCAGCTTGGAAACGTCATAGCCCTCGTTTCCTTCTACAACCTGGATGCGCGGAAGTTCGAGCTCGCCGCCGGCATGGCGCAGGGTTGCGCTGGTGGTCTCAGTCATGGAGTCTCCTCTGAGGCGTCGAAGCCTCTGTAGAAAGCTGGTCCAACTTCTGGTGAAGCCGCCCACGGAACCTGTATTAGCCACGGATTCCTACGGCTGCGCTGCCTTCTTGTGGAAAGCCACCATTGATAGTCAGTTAAAAACTACCGCCAGATTCCGGGTGGCACTAATCCGAGGCCGCCCGGAACCGCGTATATTGCGCCGGATGTGGTACGGGTCACGGGTTTGTTACCGCCCGGTAATGAGCCGGGCGGCTGCCGCGTCAATCCGGTCATCGCTGGCTGTCAGCGCCATGCGGATAAATCCCTTGCCCGCGTCGCCGTAGAACACGCCCGGTCCCACCACGATTCCGAGGTCCGCGAGCCGGCCGACGGTGTCCCAGGTGGCCTCGCCCGCTGTTGCCCACAGGTAGAGCCCGGCCCGTGATTCGTGGATGGCCAGTCCGAACCGTTCCAGTGCAGGGACGAGCCGCTCCCGGCGGCCGCGGTAGAGGTCCTTCTGCGCCTGCACGTGGGCGTCGTCGCCCAGAGCTACGCGCATGGCCTCCTGAACCGGGTAGGGGACGATCATGCCCGCGTGCTTGCGGCTGTTGACCAGGTTCGCCACCATAGCGGGGTCGCCGGCTACGAAGGCGGCACGGTATCCGGCCAGGTTGGACTGTTTGCTAAGCGAGTACACGGCCAGCAGGCCCTCGTGGGAGCCCTCCGCGACCTGCGGGTCCAGGATGCTGGGCACCGGAGCACCGCCCCGCTGGACGTCCCACTCCCCCCAGCCGAGCTCGGCGTAGCATTCATCCGAGGCTACGACGGCTCCGAGGGCGCGGGCCTGCCGGACCATTCCGCGGAGCGAGTCGGCGTCCCGGACGCTGCCGGTAGGGTTCGCCGGGGAGTTTACCCAAACCAGCCGGACACGGGCCCGGGTGGCGGCGTCGAGTTCATCAAGGTTGTCCGCGGCGACGTGCTCGGCGCCGGCAAAGGTCGCGCCGATGTCGTATGTGGGGTAGGCCACTGTGGGGCGGACGACGACGTCGCCCGGCTTGAGCCCCAGCAGGAACGGGAGCCAGGCCACGAGTTCCTTGGAGCCGACGGTGGGCATGATGTCCTGCGGATCCAGCCCGGGGACGCCGCGGCGGCGCTCAAACCACGCCGCGATCGCTTCCCGGAGCCCAGCCGTGCCGTGGACCGTGGGGTAGCCCGGGGCGTTCGAGGCGCCCCGCAGGGCCTCCTGGACAACGGCGGGGGTGGTGTCCACCGGGGTTCCGATCGAGAGGTTCGCCATGCCCCCGGGGTGCTCCGCGGCCCTCGCCAGGTACGGGGCCAGGGCTTCCCAGGGGTAGTCGGGCAGGCTCAGGCCGAAGCTGCGCTGCGCTGAGGACACCGGCGCCCGCCTTAGCTCTCTTGGTTCTGCGGCGGCAGGGCGGCGATCATTGGGTGGTCCGTGTGCGTATTGCCGACCTTCGCGGCCCCGCCCGGGGAGCCGAGGTCATCGAAGAATTCGACGTTGGCCTTGTAGTAATCGGCCCATTCCTCCGGGGTGTCGTCCTCGTAGTAGATGGCTTCAACGGGGCAGACCGGCTCGCAGGCTCCGCAGTCAACGCACTCGTCGGGGTGGATGTACAGGGAGCGTTCACCTTCGTAAATGCAATCGACGGGGCACTCTTCAATACATGCCTTGTCTTTGACATCTACACACGGCTGCGCGATTACGTACGTCACGTCCCTGGCCTCTCCACGTTGGTTCCGGCGATGGCCGGATAACTGCTCCCGGCCGGAACGCCGGACTGCTGACTCCTGAGCCTATTATCTCCCAGCCCGTTCCCGCGAACCTAGCCGGGCGTCACACTGGCCGACCTCCTGAATCTAGCGGACTTAGGATGAACTGGTGAGTTCCTCGAATCCTTCACCGCAAGAGTTCCTGACTGCCGCCGAACCAGGCACCCGGGTGGTGGTCCGGTACCGGATCGAAGGCGGGTTCACGGACGCCCTGGGCGAGCTCGTGATGCGCACCGTCGACTCCTGCACCATCAGGACCCGGCGGTCCGACGTCGAGGTTCCCCTGCACCTGGTGGTGGCGGCCAAACAGGTCCCGCCCGCCCCCGCCCGCCGCTCCCCCACCGGATCCACCGGACATGCCCATCCCTGACCCGCCGGATCCACCGGAGATGTCCATCCCCGACCCGCCGGATCCACCGGACATGCCCATCCCCGACCCGCCGGATCCACCGGACATGCCCATCCCCGACCCGCCGGATCCACCGGACATGCCCATCCCCGACCCGTCCGAGGGGACATGCGCTTCCCCTGCATCGAGCGATGGACATAGTGCCTCTATGTCCATCCGTCGCGGCCCCCGCTGAGCATGCCCGTTCCCCTCGGCCGAGGATTGCGGAACATGCCCACTCCTAAGCCTGAGCATGCCCCTCCGAAAGGCGCCATCGAGGGACTAACGGCGGATGCCGGCCGCACGGGCCCTCGACGATCCCTCCGCTTCCCATTGCTAGGCAGGGGACGTGTGTGCCAGCCTCGAGATGATCCCGTCACCGGGCGGCGACGGGCGGCAGATAGGGGCACGGCATGGGACGCATCTGCATCGACCTGTTCACCACGCTCGACGGCGTCGCGCAGGCGCCCGGCGGGCCGGACGAGGACCCTGACAACAATTTCGCGTTTGGCGGCTGGCAGGCGCCTCTCTTGGACGAAGCAGTCGGCGACCAGATCAGCGCAGGGATGGCAGGGATGGACGCGCTGCTACTGGGGCGCCGGACCTACGACATCTTCGCCGCATACTGGCCGCACCAGGACGGGGGCATCGCGAAACTGTTCAACCGCCTTCCGAAATACGTGGCCTCGCACCAGGCGCCCACCCTTGAGTGGGCCGGATCCACCCTGCTCGGTGCCGACGTCATTGGCGCCGTACGGGACCTCCGGGACCGGCACGAGAGCATCCACGTCATCGGCAGTCTCAACTTCGTGCAGACCCTGTTCGCGGAGCGGCTTTTCGACCGGCTTACCCTTTGGGTGTATCCCATCCTCCTCGGCCGTGGAAAGAAGGTCTTCGCCGACGGAGTGGTTCCAACAAACCTCAGACTCATCGAACCGGTGATCTCCTCGCCCAGGGGCGCCGTGCTGCAACGCTACGAGCTTGCCGAAGGCACACCCGGCGTCGGCGAGATGCCCGCCGACGGCCAGAATGCCTAGATACGGTTCCGGCGATCGTTGTAATCAGCGCGGCCTTCTCGGCACTCAGGTCAGCCCTCATGCTGCCGCGGGAAGCCTGTCCAACGCGTCCCGCACCATGGCGATGAACTCCTGCGGCCGGTACTTGAGCAGCGGATAGCTCACTACCAGGGTGGGCAATCCCAGCCTGGTAGTGACATTCCATCGACGCCGGTCCTCTTCGAAACTCGCCCGGTCCATATGGAAACCGGCCCCATCAGCTTCAACCCCGAGCCGGCCGTCCACCATGAGGTCCAAATGGCCCATGCCCGGGATGTTCACTTGCGACTCGACATGGAAGCCCGCCCGCCGCAGCTGGAATCGGGCGATGCACTCGATCACTGACTGGGACTGCGGGACGATGGACGCAATGATCCTCCGCTCCCGCGCGTCGTTCCGACCTGAAAACCGCTGCCGGAGCGCCGGCAGCGGCAGGCTTTTGAGGACCACGGCGGACTCGGCTATAACGAGCCCGTCCAGCTCCGGCTGACAGCGCAGGCTTTGAACCACCGTATCCAGTAGCGTCGGCGGCGCCGCAGCACGGTGACAGACGAAGCCCGGATAGCTGCGGCTGTGGGTCAGTGCCACGTGCGGTTGCTCGGGCGGCTCCAGCACCCAAAGACCGGCAAACGAGGCCGCGCTGACACAAGCCGGTTCAGCCGGTAAAGATCTGATGGCGACGAGTCGGGAGTCGGCGCCGGGTGCCGCGTAGACGCCGCGGGCCACTCGGGTGACGGCTCCGCTGGACATGGCGGCTGTGAGCTGGAAGCTGGAAACTCCGGCGGCCGCGAAGTGCTTGGCGCGGGCCACGCCGTCGTAGTTCGCCAGCACCATCGCGATCTTTGACATGCACCTATGGTGAAGCTGCGGAACAAAAGCCGAACAGGACCGGGGCCCGCTATGTGGACAAGCGGGCCGTTCCTTGTCCCTCTGCGCGGCTTGGACATGCCCACCGGTCAGCTTGGCGCACGCCCACTCCTGTGTGCAACCAGTGGACATGACGCCATTATGCCCAGCCGCCGTCGCGAAGATTGGGCATGTCCCACCGGCGCGGACACGAAGAATGAGCATGTCACCCGGCAGGAATGAAAGATGGGGCATGTCCGCCGGCGCGGGGAAAAGGATGGGCATGTCCCCCGGCGCGGACACGAAGAATGAGCATGTCACCCGGCAGGAATGAAAGACGGGCATGTCCCACCGGCGCACAGGGGCGGATTTGGGGGCTACGCCGGTGCTGTCCGGTAGCGCCGGCACCAGACCAGAGTGGCCATGGTGACTGCGGCGATGCCGTAGATCCAAAGACTTCCGGCCAGGTCGCCGATAATCAGCCGTCTGCCGGGTGCCATCGTGGACCACCAGCCGGCCAGTACGTAACAGACCACACCGCAGGCCGCCGTCGGGACCACGGAACGGAACGCGGCTCCGAGCCACACCTCGACGGCACCCAGCAGCACCAGCGCCGCGCCGGCGCCCCAGGGGACGTCGACCCCGGCGAGGAGGATGCTGTGCCGGTGCAGGGCGGTCCCTGCGAGGGCAGCAAAAAGAGCTGCCGGCACGGCGGCGGCAAGACCGCCTGCCGTTCCGGCAGCTCTCTTATTCACAAAGGGTCCTTCGCTTTAGTGCAAACGCAGGATTAGACCTTTGCGCGGGCGCGGTTGGACTTGGCGCGCTGGTTGACGTCCAGGATGAGCTTCCGGATGCGGATGGATTCCGGGGTGACCTCGACGCACTCGTCTTCGCGGGCGAACTCGAGTGACTCTTCGAGGGTCAGGTCGCGCGGGGGCGTCAGGTTCTCGAAGGTGTCGGAGGAAGCAGCACGCATGTTGGTGAGCTTCTTTTCCTTGGTGATGTTGACGTCCATGTCGTCGGCGCGGGAGTTCTCGCCGACGATCTGGCCCTCGTAGACCTCGGAGGTGGGGCGGACGAAGAAGGATCCGCGTTCCTGGAGGTTGATCATGGCGAACGGCGTCACAACACCGGCGCGGTCGGCGATCATCGAACCGTTGGTGCGGTATTCGATCGGGCCGGCCCACGGCTCGTAGCCCTCGGAGATGGACGCCGCAATGCCAGCGCCGCGGGTGTCCGTGAGGAACTTCGTGCGGAAACCGATCAGGCCACGGGCCGGAACGATGAACTCCATGCGGCACCAGCCGGTGCCGTGGTTGGCCATGTTCGTCATGCGGCCCTTGCGGGCAGCCATGAGCTGCGTGACGGCGCCCAGGTACTCTTCCGGCACGTCGATGGTCATGTGCTCCATCGGCTCGTGGACCTTGCCGTCGACGAGCTTGGTGACAACCTGCGGCTTGCCGACGGTCAGCTCGAAGCCTTCGCGGCGCATCTGCTCAACCAAGATGGCCAGCGCGAGCTCGCCACGGCCCTGGACTTCCCAGGCATCCGGGCGCTCGGTCGGGAGCACCTTGATGGAGACGTTACCGATCAGTTCCTTGTCCAGGCGGTCCTTGACCTGGCGGGCCGTGACCTTGGCACCCTTGACCCGGCCGGCCAGCGGCGAGGTGTTGATACCGATGGTCATGGAGATCGCCGGATCGTCCACGGTGATCAGCGGCAGCGGCTGCGGGTTGTCGACGTCGGTCAGGGTCTCACCGATGGTGATCTCCTCGATACCGGCGACGGCGACGATCTCACCCGGGCCGGCGGAGTCGGTCGGAACACGGTCCAGGGCCTTGGTGGCCAGCAGTTCGGTGATCTTGACGTTCTTCATTTCACCGTTGGCACGCGCCCAGGCAACGGTCTGGCCCTTGCGCAGGGTGCCGTTGTAGATGCGCAGCAGCGCCAGTCGGCCCAGGAACGGGGAAGCGTCCAGGTTGGTGACGTGGGCCTGGAGGACACCGTTGGGGTTGTAGGTCGGTGCCGGGATGTGCTCGATGATGGCCTGGAACAGCGGTTCCAGGTCCTCGTTCTCGGGAGCGGAGCCGTCGGCGGGCTGCTCGAGGGACGCACGGCCGACCTTGGCGGCGGCGTAGACGACCGGCACGTTGAGGATCTTGTCCAGGTCCAGGTCCGGAACTTCGTCGGCGAGGTCGGAGGCCAGGCCCAGGAGCAGGTCCATGGACTCGTGCACAACTTCTTCGATCCGCGCGTCGGGACGGTCGGTCTTGTTGACCAGGAGGATCACCGGCAGGTGCGCGGCGAGGGCCTTGCGGAGGACGAAGCGGGTCTGGGGCAGCGGGCCCTCAGAGGCGTCAACGAGGAGGACGACGCCGTCAACCATCGACAGGCCGCGCTCCACCTCGCCACCAAAGTCGGCGTGACCGGGGGTGTCGATGACGTTGATGGTGATGGTCTCGCCCTTGGAGGACGGTCCGTTGTAAGCCACCGTGGTGTTTTTGGCCAGGATGGTGATGCCCTTTTCACGCTCAAGGTCACCGGAGTCCATGACCCGGTCCTCGAGGTGGTTGTGAGCGGCAAAAGAGTTGGTCTGCTTGAGCATGGCGTCGACCAAGGTGGTCTTGCCGTGGTCAACGTGGGCCACGATCGCGACGTTGCGCAGGTCACTGCGCGATGCAGTGGCTACCGCGGTGTTGGTGGTGGTTTCAGACATGCGTTATTGCTCGATTCAGTGGTGAAGTCAGCTGTTGTATCGCGACATTTCCAACCGGAACGCACGACGGATACGCCCCTTTGGCACAGGGCACCTTCTTCCATTCTAAACGCTTGGGCATTTATTGGCCTAAATCCCTTATCCCCGCAGCTCAGGCCGGTCAGTGAGGACGGGAAATTGGCACGGCGCCTGTGAGTAAAGTCACTGGATTTTATCGGCCCGATGCCCCATGATTGCTGAGACAGCAGCAGCCAGCACGGAGACATCACTTGCGCAACGCCTCGGCCCTGTCCCGCTTGGTCGCACCGACGATCGCCGTAGGCATCCTTGCTGCGGGTTGCGGGCAGACACCATCCGCCCCCACGCCCGACGCCGGCGCAAGCCAGCGTAGCGGCGTCCCCGCCGCGGCGCCGCACCGCGCTCCCGCCGCCCCGTACCGCGCTCCCGGCGCTCCCGGCGCTCCCGGCGCTCCCGGCGAACCGTTGGACTTAGGCTCCGACGGTAAAGCCAACTATTTCCCCTTGCCTGGCCCGGCCGGCGAACCGGCGGCCCCCCTCGCCCCGCCGCCCGTCCCCGTGAACCTGCCCGCGGGCAGCACTTACCGGAACCCCGCCAGTGGCCGGGACGAGGTGGTCGTGGCGGACATCGCCAGGACAGCCGTGCTGATCGGCGATTCCCAGTCCGAGCCCGTGACGTCCTGGCCCCGGACAGCACTGGCCAGCCTGGGTTACACGGTCCATTTCTGCGGCCTGGGCGGCACGGGCTATGTTGCAGCCAACGGCAAGACCGGCAACTACATCGACGCCCTTGAGCGCGGCGACTGGCTGCTCCCTTACGGTTCGCCGCCCCTCGTGGTAATCGAGGGCGGCGGCAATGACGCCGCCCGGGGCGCAACGGATCAGCAAATCTCCGCCAATGCCGAGCGGCTGATCGCCGGTGTCCGGGGGCGCTATCCCGAGGCTCGGCTGGCCATGGTGGGGACGCTCGCCCGCGGCGCCGCCAATGGCGGCGGACGCCGTACCCAGGTCGACGCGCTGCTCGGCACGGTGGCAGCCCGGCACTCCATTCCTTTTGTCAGCGTCGGGGACTGGCTGACCCGCTACAACCTCACCAAGTCGATGGCCGACGGCGTCCACATGAATGCCGACGGACACGCCGCCCTGGCCGTCCTGCTGGCCCGGCGGCTGGCGGAATTTACGCTGCAGGCCCCGATCCCCGGACTCGTTGAGTCCCTGACGAGGCGCTGAGACGAGCCGCGGAGACGAGCGCCTGCCCCCGCCGGGCGTCGCAGCCTTCCGCGCTCGTTAACGACACGGAAGCCGGCGTCCGCCCCTGGGCGGACACCGGCTCCCGTGTCATTCAGCTCGACTCATTGAGCGGAGTTCAGGCAGGTCAGGCGACTTCCGGGGGCAACATCAGGCGTGCACCGGGGATCGCGTTGAGCAGTGCCTTCGTGTAGTCCTGCTGGGGAGCGTCGAAGACGTCGTCGGTGGATCCCGTTTCCACCAGCTTGCCCTTTTCCATGACGCACACGTGGTCCGCGATCTGCCGCACCACGGCGAGGTCGTGGGTGATGAACAGGTAGGTCAGGCCCAGCCGGGACTGCAGTTCGGCGAGCAGGTTCAGCACCTGCGCCTGGACCAGGACGTCGAGTGCAGAGACGGCCTCATCGCAGATGATCACCTCGGGGTCCAGGGCGAGGGCACGGGCGATTGCGACTCGCTGGCGCTGCCCGCCCGAGAGTTCGTTCGGGTAGCGCTGCATGGTGGACTGCGGCAGGGCCACCTGGTCCAGCAGTTCACGAACCTTCTTCTCGCGGCTGGTCTTGTCCCCGATCTTGTGGGTCCGCAACGGCTCCTCGATGGTCCGGAAGATATTGTACATCGGATCCAAAGACCCGTACGGGTCCTGGAAGATCGGCTGTACCCGGCGGCGGAAGGCGAAGATTTCCTTGCTGTTGAGCGTGGAGGTGTCGACGCCGTCGAAGATGATCTTCCCGGACGTGGGCGTCAGGAGGTTCAGCACCATCTGCGCCACGGTGGACTTTCCGGAACCGGACTCGCCCACGATTGCCGTCGTGGTTCCGCGCTTGACGCCGAAGGAGACGTCGTCGACGGCGGTGAAGTCCATTGACTTGCCAAAGCCCGAGCGCAACTTAAAGACCTTGCTCAGGTTCTGGATCTGCAATACGTCCGCGGTCATGGCCGGTTCCACCACCACGGCCTCGGCGGGGGCCAGCAGGTCATCTGTCTCGACGCCCAATTCCTTAGCGACCGTGATGCGCCGGGAAGCCAGCGACGGCGCCGAGGCAACCAGGCGCTGGGTGTAGGGGTGCTGCGGGTTCTGCAGGAGCTCCAGGGACGGCCCGGATTCCACGACCTGACCGCGGTACATCACCACCACCTTGTCCGCCCGCTCGGCGGCCAGGCCGAGGTCGTGGGTGATGAGCAGCACCGCGGTGCCAAGTTCGGTGGTCATTTTGTCCAGATGATCGAGGATCTGCCGCTGGACCGTGACGTCCAGGGCCGACGTCGGCTCATCAGCAATCAGCAGACGCGGCTGGCACGACAGGCCGATGGCGATCAGGGCACGCTGGCGCATGCCGCCGGAGAACTCGTGCGGGTACTGCTTGGCCCGCCGCGCAGCGTCCGGCAGGCCCGCCTGCGACAGGACGGTTGCGACGTCGTCCTGGCTGTCAGGAAGTCCGTTGGCCTTCAACGTCTCGCGGACCTGCTGCCCGATCTTCCACACGGGGTTCAGGTTCGACATAGGGTCCTGCGGGACCATGCCGATGCTGTTTCCGCGGAGTTCAATCATCCGTTTTTCACCGGCGTTGGAGATATCTTCGCCGTCGAACAGGATCTGGCCGGCAGAGACGCGGCCGTTGGTCGGCAGCAGGCCGATGGCGGCCAGGGCAGTGGTCGACTTGCCCGACCCGGACTCGCCGACAATGGCGACCGTCTCACCCGGCATGATGGTGAGGTGCGCGTTCCGCACTGCCTGGACGTCGCCGTTGCCGGTGGCAAAGGTGATCGCGAGGTCCTTGATTTCAAGCAGCGGCCGGTCCGCGGAGATGCCCGCTTCCTGGATTTCTACGGAGGCGTTCAAGGTCTCCCCTTTCATCGCTTGCGCGCTTTGGGATCGAGGGCATCACGCAGGGCATCGCCCAGCATGATGAAGCTCAGGACGGTGATGGACAGCGCGATGGCCGGGTACAGCAGCGGCATCGGGTTGGACCGGAGCGAAGCTTGCGCCGCCTGGATGTCGTTTCCCCAGGACATGACGCTGGGCGGCAGCCCGATGCCGAGGAAGGACAGCGTGGATTCGGCCACAATGAAGGTGCCGAGCGAAATCGTGGCGACGACGATGATCGGGGCCAGCGAGTTCGGCATGACGTGGCGCATGAGGGCGCCGAACTTCGAGACACCCAGCGACCGGGCCGCCACAACGAAGTCGGCGTTGCGGACTTCGATCACGGCACCGCGGGTGATTCGGGCGATCTGCGGCCAGCCGAAGGTGACCAGGATCAGCACCAGGGTCCAGACCGTGCGGTTGGTGCGGAACATCGGCAGCTGCATGAGCACGATGGCACCAAGGATCAGCGGGAGGGCGAAGAAAATGTCATTGATGCGGGCCAGTACGGCGTCCACCCAGCCGCCGTAATAACCGGCCACGGCCCCCATGATTCCGCCGATCAGCAGGACACCGATGGTGGTGAAGAGACCCACGGTCACGGAGGACCGTGTCCCGAAGATGACGCGCGCGTAGACGTCGCAGCCTTGCTGGGTGAAGCCCAGCGGGTGGCCGTCGGCGGGTCCTGCGTCCGAGTTCGCCAGCTGGCAGGCCTCGGACGTCGGATCGATCCCGGAGAACAGGCCCGGGAAGAGCGAAACGGCCACGACGACCAGAATCAGGACCGCGGAGATCAGGAACAGCGGCTGCTTGCGCAGGTTCTTCCACGCCTCGCCCCAAAGACTCAGCGGCGCCTTGTCCTCCTTGACCCGGTCGGTCGCCTGCAGCGGCGTCTCGGCGAGGTCTGCGACGAAATGCTCTTTGTGGCGCGCCGCAGGAGCGGCGGCGCTGTAATTTGCGTTGTTCACATCAGGAGTCATAGCGGATCCTCGGGTCAAGCCAGGCGTACAGCAGGTCAACGAGCAGGTTGGAGAGGCAGTAAATCAACACCAGGACGGTCACGATCGAGACCACCGTCGGTCCTTCCCCTGACAGGACGGCCCGGTACAGCCGGTTGCCGACACCCGGAATGTTGAAGATGCCTTCCGTGACAATCGCGCCGCCCATCAGGGCGCCGAGGTCGGCGCCGAGGAACGTGATGACCGGAATCAGGGAGTTGCGCAGGATATGCACCCGGACCACTTTGAACCGGGACAAGCCCTTGGCCGAGGCTGTGCGGACGTAGTCGGCGCTCATGTTCTCGAGCACGCTGGTCCGGGTCAGCCGGAGGACGTAGGCGAAGGAGCCCAGCCCCAGGACGATCGCCGGCAGGATCAGGTCCTGGACAGTCGCGGCTGAGCTGACCGTGGGTTTCGCCCACGCCAGCTGGACGCCGATGAAGTACTGCAGCAGGAACCCGAGAACGAAGATCGGGATGCCGATGACGATCAGCGAGGCCACGAGCACAGTCGCGTCGAACAACTTTCCCTTGCGCAGGCCGGCGATGAGGCCAAAGATGATGCCGAAGAAGGCTTCAAAAATGAGGGCCATGACGGCCAGCCGCGCCGTCACGGGGAACACTTCGCCAAGGACCGCTGCGATGGGGCGGCCGGAGAAGTCCAGGCCGAGGTCGAAGGTAAAGATGCTCTTGAGGTAGAGCAGGTATTGGATCCAGAACGGCTGGTCCAGGTGGTACTGGGCGCGGAGCTGCGACGCCACGGCCTCGTTGACCGGCTTGTCGCCGAAGAGAGCCACGATGGGGTCGCCGGGGAGGCTGAAGACCAGGAAATAGACCAGCAGTGTCGCGCCGAGGAAGACGGGGATCAGCTGCAGGAAACGCTTGAGGATGTAGGTCGCCATCAGCGCACCACACCCCCGCGAGCATGCATCCTGTCCAAGGATGCGGTGGAGTTGTTCATCAAAGAACCTTTTCACTATAGATGCGGGACGACGCCGGGTTACTCACGGTGGTCGGCCCGCGAAAAGTTCGCCCGGAAAGCCGGGCCATCAAGAGATGCTGGAAACACGACGACGGCGGAGACCCCAGTCTGGGCAGCCCCCGCCGTCGTTGTGTTGTTACTTGCCGGTGATGTTGTAGTACAGCGGAACGCCGTCCCAGCCATAGTCAACGTTGGAGACCTTGTCGCTCCAGCCGCCCTGGGCAACCTGGTACCACAGGGGGATGGCCGGAAGATCCGTCAGCAGGATCTCCTGGGCCTTGTTCATGGCCTTGTTGCCTTCGGCGACCGAGGAGGCGGCGAGGCCGTCGGAGACGGCCTTGTCGAACGTCGGGTTGGCGTAGTCAGCGTCGTTCGAGCCGGCACCGGTCTTGTAGATCGGTCCCAGGAAGTTGTACAGCGACGGGTAGTCGGCCTGCCAGCCGGCGCGGATGGCACCGGTCAGCGTCTTGGCGGTTGCATCGTTGCGGGCTTCCTTGAAGGTGGCGTACGGCTTGCCTTCAACCTTGATGCCGAGGGTGTTCTTCAGCTGGTTCACGACAGCTTCGACCCATGCCTTGTGTCCGCCCTTGTCGGCGTTGTAGGCGATGGTGAAGGTCTTCTCCGCGTCCCACTTCTGGATCGCGTCTGCCTTCGCCCAGGTTTCCTTGGCCTTGGCAGCATCGAACTTCAGGTTCTCCGAACCCGGGATCGAGTCGCTGTAACCGTCCAGGACGGGGGCGGTGAATTCCTTGGCGGGCTGGCGCGCGCCGCTGAAGATGACCTTGGTGATCTCGTCGCGGTTGATGGCCATCGAGAGGGCCTGGCGGCGGAGCTTGCCGGCTTCGCCGCTCCACTCCGGCAGGTATTCCGGGATCGCGATGGTCTGGTTGCCTGCGTACGGCTTGTTGATGGTGCGCTCACCCAGGTCGGACTTGAAGTTCTTCAAGGCGCTCGTGGGGATGGTCTGCAGGATGTCCAGGTTGTTGGACAGCAGGTCCTGGTACGCGGCGTCGTCGTTCTGGAAGATCTTGAACGTCACGCCGGCGTTCTTGGCCTTGCGCGGGCCGTTGTATTCCGGGTTCGGAACGAGCTGGATCTGCACGTTGTGCTGCCAGCCGCCGTCAGCCAGCTTGTAGGGGCCGTTGCCGACCGGCTTTTCGCCGAAACCCTTGGGGTCCGCGAGGGCGCCGGACGGGACCGGAACGAACGCCGTGTAGCCGAGGCGCAGCGGCCAGTCGGATTCGGGCTGCTTCAGTTCGACAGTGAAGGTCTGATCGTCGACGACCTTCAGGCCGGACATGGTTTCAACGGTCGAGCCTTCCGCGCTCGCTTCGTCGTAACCCTTGATGCTTTCGAAGAACGCGCCGCTGAGCTGGGCGTTCTTGGCGGCAGCGCCGAAGTTCCAGGAATCGACGAACGATTTCGCCGTGATGGCCTCGCCATTCGTAAACTTCTGGTCCTTCTTGATCTTGATCGTGAAGTTCTGGCCGTCCTTGCCCTCAATGGACTCGGCGAGTTCGTTAACGGGCTTGCCGCTGGGGTCATAGCTGACCAGGCCCGCGAAGATCATGTCGATGACCTTGCCGCCACCGACCTCGTTCGTGTCGGCCGGCATCAGCGGACGCTGGGGCTCGGAACCGTCGGCGAGAATCACCTTGCTGGTGTCGCCGCCGGTGCTGCCGCTACCGGACGTGGTGCCGCCACCGGCGCCGCATCCGGTCAGGGCGAGAGCGGCGATGGCCACCATGCCCAGTGCTTTGGAAGTGCGCGAAAAACGCATTCCGCCTCCTATGAGTTGTGGGAGTTCGAGAGGGAAGACTTATGCCTTCACGCAGGCAGGCACAGAGGTATCCCCTGTGACGTGGCCTACATATAGAAGTAGCCTAACCCGTTGAAGTCCGAATGCTGGAACTCTGTTGCCAAACCGTGACCCGACAAATTCGTGACCCTTACCGTCACGTTCAATGTATTTCAAGTCACACCCTACTGGCTGGTACTATTCGCCGGCGGGCAAGCTGCGTTAGCCGCGGTTAACTCTCCCCGGCCGCCAGCAATTGCGCCCGCAATTCGCGGCGTTCCCGCTGTTTTTCCGGATCAGGAAGCGGCACCGCAGCCAGCAGCCGCTGGGTGTACGGCTCCTGCGGATTGCGCAGAATCTGGTCCCGGGTGCCCTGTTCCACGATGCGTCCGCGCTGCATCACGCAGATCCGGTCCGCCAGCACGTCCACCACGGCAAGATCATGGGTGACAAAAAGGCAGGCGAAGCCGAGCTCCCTTTGCAGGTTCTGGAACAGGTCGAGCACCTTGGCCTGAACTGACACGTCGAGGGCGGAGGTTGGTTCATCGGCGACCATGAGCTTGGGCTTCAGGGCGAGGGCCCGGGCGATGCCCACGCGCTGCTTCTGGCCGCCGGAGAGTTCGTGCGGGTAGCGGTTGCGGTACTCCCGCGGGAGCTCCACCTGATCCAGCAGCGCCTCGATCCGCTTCTGCAGATCCGCCCCCTTCGCCACCTTCGCCAGGAACATCGGCTCGCCGATGCTTTCACCGATGGGCAGCCGGGGGTTCAGCGAGGACGAGGGGTCCTGGAACACCATGCCTACATGGCGGCGCATCTCATGCAACTGCCGGCCGTTGCTCTTAGCCGCGGAGATGTCCTGCCCCACCACCTTCATGGTGCCGGCCGCCACGGGCAGAAGGCCGACGGCGGCACGGCCGATCGTCGTCTTGCCCGAACCGGACTCCCCCACCAGCCCGACAACCTGGCCCGGATAAATCACCAAGTTGGCGTCTTCCACGGCGCGGAAGGCAGGCACCCGGCCCTGCTTGGGGTATTCGATGGCCACCCCCGTCAGCTCCAGGACGGGAACACCCTCCGGTGACGGAGCCCGGGCAGCGGCAAGTGCTTTCGCGTTAACCTGCTCGCGGCGGAGTAATTCCTCTTCCGGAATGGAGACGATTTCAGCGTGCGTGGCGGCGGCAAGGGCAGCTGTGACGTCGACCTCCGCTACGGATTCCGTGCCGCCCTGGCCCAGGTGGGGAACGGCCGCGAGCAGGGCCCTGGTGTATTCGTGCTGCGGGTCGTGGAAGATCTCCGCTGCATTGCCGCTTTCGACGATCACACCGCGGCGCATGACGGCGATCCGGTCTGCAAGGTCCGCCACAACACCCATGTCGTGGGTGATCAGCACGATCGCGCTGTCCAGCTTGTTCCGCAGGTTCCGCATGAGGTCCAGGATTTCGGCCTGGACGGTGACATCGAGGGCCGTGGTCGGCTCGTCGGCGATGAGCAACTTCGGGTCGCACGAAAGTGACTGCGCGATCATGGCGCGCTGTCGCTGGCCGCCGGAGAGCTGGTGCGGGTAGGACCTGAACGCTTTCTCCGGGTCCGGCAGTTCCACCAGTTCAAGCATGCGCAAAGCACGCTGCTTCGCTTCCGCGGGCGAGACTTCACTGTGGAGGCGGACGGTTTCCACGATTTGGGCGCCGACGGTATACACGGGGTTCAGGGCCGTCATCGGCTCCTGAAATATCACCGCGACGTCCTTGCCGCGGACGGCCCGGATGTTGGCCTCGTTGACGCCGAGCAATTCCTTGCCGCCGAGTTTCACGCTTCCGCTCACGCGGCTGTTACTGGGCAACAGGCCCAGCAAAGCCATGGAGCTGGCGCTCTTCCCGGAGCCCGACTCGCCCACGATGGCGAGCACCTCGCCGGCGTGCACCTCATAATTCAAGCCGATCGCGGCGGGAACCCACTTGCGGTCCACGCCGAAGTCGACGCTGAGATTGCGGACCTCAAGTACAGGCTCCTCTTTGCCGGCCGGGGGCGGAACAACCGGGTCGAGGGCGATGAAGTCAGTCATGATGGGGCTTTCCTTCCACCCGGGCCGCCGGTGCTCCGGAAATTAGTGCTGCGGCTCGGAATACTGAAATATGGGGGGCATGGGATCCGCGCCGCACACCGGTCACGTCGAAATCTTCAAGGCCGTAACGAATAAATGGATCGCAGGGCTGTCCTGGGCTGTGGCCTGCCTCGGCGTCGTTGCCACGGCCGTGACGGCCGGTCCCGCCGCACTCGTCGGCGCTGCCCCGCTGCTGCTGATCGCGTTCCTCGGCTGGCAACTGTTCTGGATGCCCGCCGTTGTGGTCCACGACGGCGGGGTCACGCTGGAGAACCCGTTCCGGTCGGTGCTGGTTCCGTGGGCGGCACTGGTCCAGGTCGATACCCGGTTTGCCCTCACCCTGGTCACGGCCGGGAAGAGCTACACCTCGTGGGCCGCGCCGGCGCCGGGAATCTGGGGCGGCCGCAATGCCCGCCCGGGAGACCTGCGCGGCCTTCCGGCCACCAGTTACGGCCCCGGAAAATCTGTCCGTCCGGGCGATTTGAAGTCCACCGATTCGGGGCAGGCTGCCCTGTTGGTCCGCGTCCGCTGGGAGGATCTGGCGGAAAGCGGCCAACTTGCCGTTGGCGACGCCGCCACCACAGCCGTGCAGGTAACCTACCGCTGGGTGGCGGCCAGCGCCGTCGTGCTGCTTCTGGCCGCCAGCTGCTGGACCGTCACGGCCCGGTAGCGCCGGCGCTGCGGCAGCGGGGACCTGAGCGGAGCAGGGGGCCGGCATTCAGTGCTCCGTCGTTGCGCGAGGGGCCGACCCGGCGGGACTTTCCGCGGGTGGCGTCCCCGGGTCCGCGGCCTTCCTGGCGTTGAACTTTTTCTGCCGCGGGTCAAAGGCATCGCGCAGGCCGTCGCCGATGAAGTTGATGCTCAGGCAGATCAGGACGATGAACAGGCCGGGGAACCAGAACAGCCATGGCCTGGTGGCAAAAGCTTCCTGGTTTTGCGAGATGAGCAGCCCAAGGGAGGTGTCCGGCGATTTGACGCCGACGCCGAGGTAGCTCAGGGCCGTTTCCAGCAGGATGGCCGCCGACATCGTCAACGTGACGTTGACGATCAGGACGCCGACGGCGTTCGGCAGAATGTGCTTGAAGATGATCCGCGCGTTGCTGGCACCTGAAATCCGCGCCGCGTCGACGAACTCCCGCTCGCGCAAAGTCAGGAACTCACCACGGACCAGCCGGGCCAAGCCGACCCAACTCACCAGCCCCAGGAAGACTCCGAGCACCAGGATCCCGTTGGAGTTCGCGAAGGACGCAAACATGCTGCCTTCGTCCCGGCGTCCGGCGATTTGGGCAACCACGGCGGCCAGCAGCAGGACGGGGATGATGATGATGACATCGGTGATCCGCATCAGCACCGCTTCCACCCACCCTCGGAAGTAGCCGGACAACCCGCCGATGACAGCGCCCAGGATCCCTGCGATGGAACCGATCAGGATCATGATGACGATGGACTGCTGCGCCCCGCGCATGGTCATCGCAAACAGGTCGCGGCCGATCCGGTCCTGGCCGAAGGGATGCTCGCCCCAGGCGGGCGGCACCAGCCCCGCGGTCGGCGCCCCGTCGCCCACCAGCGGGGAGACGTCCAGGTGGTTGTACTTCCACCAGCCGGGGACACCTGCCACGCCGACAGAAGTGAACGCCAGGATAAAGATCAGCGCGAACACGGCCAGGCCCACGAGTGCGCCGGTGTGGCCGAAGAAGCGTTTCCGGACAATCTGCCCCTGGCTGAGCCCTGATGCCCCGGGCTCCGACGGCGTCTCTCCCCGGCCGCGCAGGGCCTGCTGCGCCAGGATTTCCTCCTCTTGGGTTGGCTGGCTCATGCTTTTATCCTTACGCGCGGATCGAGGGCGGAATACGCCAGGTCCGCTATCAAGTTGAAGACCATGGCGGTGACGGCGACGCAGAGGAAGACGCCCATGACCGGGTTCGGGTCGATGTGGGTGATGCCGTCCAGAAACAGGAAGCCCATTCCCCGGACGGAGAACACGCTCTCGGTAATGACGGCGCCGCCGATCAGGGCGCCGATGTCGAAGGCCACGATGGTGGCGATCGGTATCAACGCGTTGCGGAAGGCATGGCCCATGATGACCGAGCGTTCAGACAGACCCTTCGCCCGGGCCGTGCGGATGTAATCCATATTCATGATTTCCAGCATCGATGACCGGGTGAACCGCGTGTAGCTGGCCAGCGAGACGAGGATCAGCGCCACCGTCGGCAGAATCAGGTGGGTGAAGGTGTCGATGCTGAGTATCCAGAAGTCACCCTCGATATTTGGGGTTCCGGCGCCGATGGTTGCAATCGGACGCCCCCGGACGCGGCTGTTGCTGAAGTACGAGGGCCAGGCTTGCATGAAGCGGTCCATCACCACCAGGCCGCCGACGAGGAACGCTGTGATACCCGCCGCCCGCATAGACTGTCCGCGGTCGTATCCGCCCATGAAGTACCCGACGGCGGTGCCGACCAGGACGGTGGCGAGAGCCAGAAGGGCGATCATCAGCGCTGTTGCCTGGTCGAGCAGCGGTTGCACGGCGAAGTAGGAGATGACGCCCAGGCCCACCACAAGCAGCGCTGCCCGCAGGGCCCGGCGGTTCCGCAGGCCGGCGACGAGCACCGTAACGGCGACGGCGATTCCGGCACCGGCGATCGCAATCACGACAGGCCCCAGGCCTGGTGTCTTGAACCACGCGGTGGCGGAAAAGTAGATCAGGATGAGCGTCACGGCGGCGAACACAGTGCCGCCCGTCAGGAGCCGCCGCCGCAGTTCCCCTCCCACGGCGACGCCGACGAGCAGCCCGGCGGCAGCACCGACACCCAGGGCTGTGGGAAGGGGTATTTCGGGGTTCCGCAGGAAGTCGTTGAAGCCGATGGCACCGTATTCCTTCAGGAGCACCGCGACCCAGAAGATCGGCAGGGAGAAGAACAAGAAGGCCATGAAGGTTACGCCGTAGTCGAGTGCGCTGTACTGCCGGAGGGCTGTGATGATGCCCAGCGTGATGCCAATGAGGATGGCCAGGATCGTCGCTCCGGTGACGAGGGTCAGCGTCTGGACGAGGGCTATTCCCAGCGCCTCGGTGATGGGTTGCCCTGAAACGCTCTTGCCAAGGTCGCAGGTCCCGGCGAAGGGAACGAGGCACTGGGCGGCCCCGGCAAGCCACTTGAAGTATCGTGCGGGGGCGGGAGTGTCGAGGTCCAGCAGCTCCGTGCGGGCGTTCATCAGCTGCTGTTTGTTGGGAGCGTTGCTGGCCCGCAGATCGGCCAGCGGGTCACCCGAGGACGCTGTCAGGAGATAGACGAGAAAGGACGCTCCCAGAAGAATCAGGGCGGCCGTGATGAGCCGCCTGACAATGTAGGTCACCATTTTGTATAAGCCTCAGGATCCAGGTCCGGGTCGGTCCGGGCCAATCGCAGAATCGCGCCGCTCCGCCGTCGTGCAGATACCGGTGGAGCCGGCTGGTACCGGCGGGTAGCCAGAAGGCGCCGGGGCCGTGAAACTCGGCCCCGGCGCCCGCTAGGCGATGTGCTCGCTCAACGTCGGATTACTTCCGGGACCAGTCCCAGACATTCCACCAGACGCCGGTCTGGTTCGGCATTGAGGTCACTCCGGTGATTTGGTCAGAGGATGCCTTGACATCCGGTGACTGGAACAGTGGGACGCCGTAGGCGGAGCCCCAGATGTCGGCGTCGATCTTGGTCTGGAGTTCATCCTGCTTGGCCTTGTCGGTGGTGACGATCAGCTCATCCATTGCCTTGTCTGCCTCCGCATCAGAGAAGCCGTTGTAGTTCGATCCACCGCCGGTCTTGAAGATCTGGGGAGTACCCGAGACCCCGACACCGGAGTTGATCCAGCCGAAAATGGTCGCATCGTAGGATCCGTCGCCTAGGCTCGAGCTCCAGTCCGCTTTGCCCAGTCCGCCGTCGACGATCTTGAAGCCGGCCTTGGTGGCGGACTCACGGATCAGCGAGTACGCATCGACCCGGTTGGGGTTGTCCTTGTTGTACATGATGCGGATCTCCGGGGTGGCACCGTTGAGGAGCTTCTTGGCCCCGTCGATGTCAACTTCCTGGTAAAGCGAGGATCCGTTCTTTGCCGCAGAGTCAGCGTACGCAGCTTGGGCCGGCACGAAGATCTGGGAATCGAGGGGCTTCGCCTCGGGATCGATCTTCTTGATGATCTTGTCCACGATGTCCTTGCGCGGAACCGTCTTCAGGAAAGCCTCCCGGACGTTCTTCTCGGCCAGCGGACCGGAGAAGTTCAAGTCCAGGTGGTCGTAGGAGAGCTGGTTGCCCAGGAGCAGGTTGACGCCGCTGAGCGCCTTAAGCTGTTCCACGGTATCCGCCGACGCCTGCGGGTTGATGATGTCCACTTCGCCGTTCTTGAGGGCCTGGACCTGCGCGGGGGCCGCACCGATGGTCCGGACCACGATCTCGTCCAGCTTCGGGGCCGGGCCCCAGTTGTAGTCCTTGTTGCGCACCAGAGTGACGGACTGCTCCGGCACCACGGACTTGATGATGTACGGACCGTTGGAGAGGTACATGCTCGGATCGCTGGGCAGTGTCTTCGACTCAAACCCGGTGCTCCAGAAATCAGCGACGGCCTTCAGGCCCTCGTTGACGGGCGCCGGTGACGTGCTGTCGCCGCGCTTGAGTCCCTTGAGGAGATCCACCAGTGCCTGTGCGTCGTTCAAGCCGGCCTGCTTCGCCACCACGTGGGCGGGGATGTCAACGCCACCGTTTCCGGGGAAGCTGTATGCCAGTTCCCAATCAGCGAACGGCTTGGAATACTTCAGCGTCAGGCTCCGGCCATCGGCACCCAGCTCGGGGAAGTCGGTCAGATTCAGGCCCGAGGTGTCTGCGGCGGTCTTGAAGTAGGTAGTGCCGGTCTTGGCCTCGGCGTCAGCGTCGTCGTAATATCCGGAGCCTGATGCCCAGGAAAGCAGCAGGTCAGCAGCGCTTACCTGCGTCCCGTCCGACCATTTGACGCCTTCGTTGACGGTGTATTTGACTGTCAGAGGATCGTCGGAGAGTTTCTCATACTTGCCGAACTTCTCGTTCCTGACGATGTTTAGTTTGTCGTCGATGTAGATGAAGCTTGAGTGGGTGGCGTAACCGACGTGCCCGTTAACGTCCGAGTTGCCATCTGCCGTCCCGGGATTGAAGCTGCTGAAACCGTTCGTTTCAGCGACGGCGACTGAGCCGCCCTCCTGGCCGCCGGCAGCTGCAGTGGTGGTGGTTGACCCGCCGCTGGTGCCCGCACAGGCGCTGAGGGCCAGGGCAGCTGCTGCTGCCACGCCCACTGCTTTGGAAATACGACTGAATCGCATTCCGCCTCCTAGTTTCTCTGGTGTGGTTTGGACCGGGACCGTAGGCGCCGGCAGACGTACACACTCCCCCAGCGGCAGTGTGGGCTGTCTCACATGGGATGAGCGTAAACCCGAAGATCAGGAGTACATAAGAAAAGTTGACCGGCCGTTATGTTCGTTACCGAGCTGCAACATTCGGCAGCGGACCACCGCCTGAATTACGCGGCGGGGACTGACGATTTAGCTGCTCCGCACCGCTAACCCGGACACGAGAAAAGCCCCATCATTCAAACCGGAGCTTCTCGAGTTAATCCTGCATTACTTGATGAATTCACCTACCCGTCACGTGGTGAAGCGGGACTCACCACGTGACCATCCCGGAACATTCACGCGTTACGGGTCCCTCCGCGCTTCGGCGGCGTTCTTAGCAACGACGTTTCGAGGCCGCCGTCGAGAAGCGCCTCAGCGTGGCGTCGGTGTTCGTCCCGCGTGGCCGGGGCCATGTTTTCAAGCTGGGAGATGACCATTCGCATGCGCGGGTTTGCCGCCAGGACCGCGCGGTGATCCTCGATGAACGTCCAGTACAAGCCATCCCAGGACGGCATCCACTGACCCGTTGGAACGTCGGACATCTTCCGCAGGTAATTGCTGCCCGACACGTAGGGTTTGGTGGTGATCTTCTCCCCCGCAGCGAACTGGCTCATCGCGTAGACATTGGGGACCATCACCCAGTCGTACGCGTCGATGAACAGCTCCATGAACCATTCGTATACCCGGTCGGGGTGGATCCGCAGCAAGGACATAGCGTTGCCGAGCACCATCAGCCGCTCGATGTGGTGAGCATACCCGGTGGCGAGCACGCGCGAGATGACCATGTCTACGGGCGCTAATCCGGTGGTGGCGTCCCACCAGCCCTCCCCCAGGGCGTTCTGGTGGTCGAGCCGGTTGGAGGTACGCATCTGGCGGCCGTCTGTTCGGTAGGTGGCTCGCATGTACTCCCGCCAGCCGATCACCTGCCGGACAAACCCCTCGACGGAAGCGAGCGGAGTGTTGTGATCTGCACCATTGAGTACCGTCCGCAAAACCTCCCGCGGGTCGAGGAGCCCGATATTCAGCGCGGCGGTCAGCAGGCTGTGGGCGATGAATGGATGCGCAGTGGAGATCGCGTCCTCGTAGGGCCCAAACTCGTGCAGGCGTTCGCGGACGAACTCCTGCAAATGCTGACGGGCTTCATCGCCGCTCGTCGGCCAGGCGAAGAGGTGGGGGTCACCCGGCGCGTCCGGGAACTCCGCACTGACCCATGCAATGGCGAGGTCGACCTCGTCCGGCACTTCATCCCGATCCCCGTCTGGGTCCCTCATCAGCGCCTCGATATCGAAGGTACCCTCACGCCGGAGGACGGGATGGCGTGCGAACCGGCCGACCACGCGGGGAGTGTGCCCACGGGGAAGCTTCTTCCGGTTTTCGGTATCGAAGGACCACTTGCCGCCCAGGGGTTCCCCGTCGTCGATAAGGATATTCAGCCGGCGGCGTTGCCACACGTAGAAATCCTGCATACGGGAGTCGTTGTGCGAAAACCAGTTGTCGATCTGCTCACGGTCTGTGAGGAAGTTCGGTGTCTCCAGCACATCTCCCCGGCGCATCTGATAGCCGCCGCCTGCGAGCGCCGCGAATAGATCCTGCTCGAGCCAGTCATCCACTACGTCATACCAGGTCACCTGCGCAGGGCCGCGCTTGCGGACGAACTCGGCGAGCTGGTCGTGGGAGCTATTGCCGGCAGCGCTTCTGAGGACTTCTACCTCGTACCCGTGCTCGCCGAGGCGTCGGGCGAAGCGGGCTATGGAGGCGCGGTGCAGGACCAGCTTGTGGGAATGGAACGCGTACTGGCGAAAGAGCAGGTCATGTTCGATGAGCACGAACACGGTGTCGCCGGCCGCTTCAAGATGCTGATCGAAGAGCTGATGCGGCAGGACGAGGCGCACACGCGGGCCGGAATTCATACCCTAACGATAGAGGGGACGCCTTGGGCGCCATGCCGTCACGCGTTGGAGCGGAACTCCACCCGTTCCGACACTGAATAACAGCTGACGCCGAAGCGTTGGCGACTTCGACCGCAGGCAGGTGTCATTGCATGCCGCCGTCTACGGGCGAGGTGAGAAAACTCCTCCCAAGGAGCCAAGAGGAGGAGGGGTTCGTCGATTGTCGCGTGTGCTGCAAGTCGCAGTGAATCAGACGGTGAAGCGAACCGCTACGTCGTCTTGAAATGCCGCCGCGAAACCAGCCCGTCCAGCATGGTCGTCAGTCCGTCCACCTGAGCCATCACAAGGTCACGATCGCCGAGCGCAACACGAACATGGTGGTCGATGTATCCGCGAATCTGAGGCGGGAATTCCGACTTGGCCGCTGACCCCACAGTGCCGTTGGCTTGGTTAAGCAGGTGAATGAAGGTGGGTTTGTCCTGCATTTCGCGATCAACCCAGTCGTCGTGCCCGAAGACCCGCCCCATATGCATGGTGCCTTCTCCAAGGTATGACGCCGCGAACACCGCTGCAGCACCAAACGCGGCTTGCACGCCCAGGTTGCTCTCCAACTCAGTGTTGTAGTACGCGCGTATCTCTCGTTCGAGGTACAAGGCCACCGGGCGCACAGCGTCAACGTCGGCCTCATTCACCGCCCTGACCTGACTGGAGCGCGCCACGACCTCGTTGAGCAGGTCCAGCTTGGACGTGAGCTGCTCACGCAGATCCGGATCCAGCTCTTTACCCTCGATGAGCGCGACAGCATTATGAAAAACCATGAGGCGCTGAAGATTGGCAAAAATCAGGACGAGCGCGTTGAATCGATGTTCTTCCGGAGTCATTTCACCAATCTAGTGGGACAACAACATCAATGGGTGGGTACGCGAAGATTCTGTCAGCGATTGGACGTTGGAGCGGAACTCCACCACCACATTCCGTAGCCGAATAGGCGCGCCGTCCGCGGGCGCCACTCAGCTTCGTTATGTCGACCATGGGTTAGAACCTGGTGTTCTTGACGAAGTCCGGGACGGTGCAACAGCGTTGCGGGGCGGTGTCCACGGTCGACCTGAACTCCGCTGACAACACGATCTACTCAAGCACTGTGGCTGATGCCCACGCGGCATGCAAACGAACGTCTGACGCTTCAGGTCGGTTCCGAGCTCGAGCATGGTGGCTTCGGGGCCCAGGCCGTCAGAATGAACCCACTTCGGAATTCAGTAGACTCCTTAGCTCTCAGTCGCATCGTCTCGGCCGAGCCTAGAAGGCAGTGCTGGGAAGATCCTTCTCGCCGTCGACGATCGCGGTGATGATCCGCGCTGCAACCAGGTCTGGATCCAGCGCCGCTCCGAATCGCGGCGCTGACCCGGCGATCGGATGCTCGGACAGCGCGGTGCCAGTGTGGCCCGGGCGGGCGTCCACGATTCGGATGCCCGCGCGACGATACTCGCGCGCCGCTGCTACAACGAAGGCCGCGAGCCCAGCTTTCGACGCCGAGTATGCTGCCAGACCGGCGACGGGTGTCTCAGCGACAACGCCGCTCAGAGTTACCACGAAGGGCTCCCGGCCGTCACGTGCCGAGGCCGCGAGGTAGGTCTGGCTCTGGGTAATGAGATGGATCGCACTGGTCGTGTTCACAGCGAACAGTTCGTCCACCGTGGCAGGTTCAAGGTCTGATGCGGCGCCGAAGGCGACGACCCCGGACGCAACCACTAGCCCGTCGAGACGTCCGTGTTGCACGTTCGTGGCATCCAGCACCTCCCGGATCACAGAGGGTGTGCGCAGATCGTGCCCAGCGGACTTTGACGACCGGGCAACGATGGCGCCGTTACTCTCCAGCTGAGCGGCGATCCGCGAGCCGAGCCCGCCGGTGGCGCCGACTACCAGAACAACCGCACCCTGAAGAGTCGTCATGGGTAGATCCTAAATCACGTGCGGCAGGTAGCCCAGCGCGAATCGGTTTGCTGGGGGTTGGACGTCTGCGGTATTCCCCATACAACGAGGCAGGCTTCAGGGGCTATCGGTTACTGGCTTTTGGCACTCCCATCCCTGGATCCATCCGGTGGGGGCCGGCAGCGGGATGTCCACCACGCCAGAGAGGCGCCCCTCAATGGGGACAGCCCCGAGGATGACGTGGGCCTGCCCCGGGCTGTAGCCAAACTTCGTCAAGTAGTCGATGGCTTGGAGGCATGCCCGCTGATACGAGAGGTGTGAGTCAAGGTAGCGCTGTTCAGCGTTACCGGGGTGCCGGAGAATGCCGGCGATTGACTGAACTGTCGCTCGACGTTGCCGGCATGAAGATGGGAGCGCACACCAAAATAAATAGGACGAGGCGCTCAGTAGTGATAGCGCGTCTGGAGGATCACGAGGTCGTCACCTTCGACGAGGTAGACCAGGCGATGCTCGTCGGTAATGCGCCGCGACCATGAACCCTGGGCACCGTATTTGAGTTGCTCGGGTTTCCCGATGCCGTCGAACGGATCACGCAGGCATGCGTCTATGAGCGTGTTGATTCGCTTGAGGATCCGCCAGTCCACCGCCTGCCAGTATGTGTAGTCCTCCCAGGCGGACGGGTCCCAGACCAAGCGCATTCAGTCCTCTTGGTCGAGCTCGTGGACCTCGGTCTGGCCTCCGCGTGCACGTTCGTAGGCGTCGAGCAGCCGGCGGGCGTTGGCAGGGGAACGGAACAAGTACGCGGTTTCCTGCCATGCGGCATATTCGGCGGCAGGCATGAGGACAGCGTTACCCCTTCGGGAGACAATCTCAACAGCCTCGTGATCGTCGTTTATGCGCTCGATGAGCGGGAACAACGTCTTCCTCGCCTCACTGGCACTGATCGACATGATGGCTCCCCTTCCAAAAAGTATGGTACGGGATTATGGTACCACCGCGATACGCATCGATAAGTTGCCCGGCATTCAGCCGATCAGGTATGCGCATCCGCGACCATCCGAGGCCAGCGCGGCAACGAAGATGCTTGCCCGTGAAGGTAATGGGCAGCGTACGTGAGCTCGGACTTCACCAGCTGGCGAGCCGAGCCGCCGAAGTCGCTAGGGCACCCTTCGACGTCGTGGTCGCGTATCGTTCCCAAATCCCGGCGATCTGTGCGACCTCATGAGGCGGGAGTGCACGCACCCACGGGCGCCAGGTGAAGCCGTCGTCGATGAATGTCACCTCTCCTTCAAACATTCGGTGGGCCGCTCTGGCTCCGTCGTCCTGAGAGCACGGAGAAGTGAGCTGCTGCAAATAACGCCATGCCTTGTCGAGGTAGAGAAAGTCGCGCTCCGGCAGGGATTGCCGAAAGCCTGTTACGCCCAGCGTGAAGCCCGGTTCGAAACCGCACGCATCCGCGTAGGGGTCCGATCTGATCACGGTGAAAGGGTCAGCCAGTGCTTTCCCTGTCTGATCGCTGTCGAACGCGTAAGCGTAGTACCTGGTTCCCACACGGCGATTCTGAGGCAGCACTTCGCTGAGCAGGCCAATTGCCTGCGATATGTGGATAATTTGAAGCCCGAACCGGCCGTCGCCAGGCCCGCGGTACCGGCGATGGCACCGGCGACGCCCTGAACTTTGCTAAGCGCCGTCGGCTCATCCGAGATCCCGCCCGTCGATGTCCACGCTGCAGAAGGGACGCGTTACCGCGCCCGCTGCGCTTTCCGCGCCGCATCGGGCATGGGAGGCGACCACGTTGGGCCGTCGCGGATGGTTTGGCCATTCGTTGGACTAATGATGTGACGATTGATAGCATCGGATGTCACGACACCGAGGGGTTTCCTTATAGCGGGAACGGATAAGAGTGCGGGTGGTGTCCTGTGTCGTTGGTGTTGTCGGTTGAGCAAGTGAAGGCAGCGCTCGACAATGCCCAGGACATATTCGACCGCTCAGGAACGAATCAATCCCCTGTTTTCGCGTGGGTGATAATCAGAAGGGGACGGGCATTGGGATCGCCTTTGATGACGGCCCTGCCGACGCTTTGATCAGTGCTGCTGATTCGGCAGAGCGGGCTCTACGTACAGAGGGCGGTTCCTGGGCGGTGCTGTCGATCTGGCCATGGAGGACTTCTCGGGTGGGTACTCGCGGCTGTTCACAGAGGCGTGTACCGCCAGGGCTGAGGATCGCGGCAGGCTTGCCGGTGTTCTCGCGGATCAGGCTGAGGACATCCGGGAAGCGAAACTGCGGGCCCAGCAGGAGAAGTCCCGGCTAAAGAAACTCACCGCCTGGCGGCAACGCGCCGATGCCCGCGACCAGGACCTGGCGTCCCTCGATCCAGCCCGCCAGTCCGCGGCCCTGCTGAGCATCGTAAATGATCCGAAGCCCGAGGAAACGCGCGTTGCGCCACCGACGATTTCAGCGGTGTTTTCCGCGCGTGACCGGGCCCGGTTCGCCGGTGGATCGGGAGGCAGAACTAGCTCGGCCGATCCTGGAAAGCTGCGCGGGTTCGCGTCCCAGTCCCGCGCCTTCGCGAACATCCTGGACACCGAGCTGGGAAGAATCCGGAACGCGTGGAGCGGGTTCACCGCGGGGTGTTCCTGGGTGAACAGCGGCATTGCCACGTTCGTGTCCGGCTTCGAGCAGCTGCTGGCTGAGAACGCCGCTGACGCGGCTTGGCTTGAGCAGATCGCTACGGCATTCGAAACAGCCGGCAGCGGTTCCCTGGCCGACAGCATGCTCAACAGCGCCCTCATACAGTACGCATCACCCGGGCAGGTGAGTTTGAATGACATAGGGCCCCTGAACGCCGCGCAGCTGAAAGCCTGGCTCGGTAGTGCCGGCAACACGACCCGGCTCCAGGAGCTCCTCAGCCAACCGGGGCTGGACCCTGTCGTGACAGCCAAGTGGTGGGCCGGTCTCGGCCACACCATCGCCAAAAACGGAACAATCGGAAGCGGCGAAAGTCAGAAGCCCCTGATCGAAGCCCTCCCGGGGGTCATCGGGAACCTGAACGGTGTCACCGCGACCGCCCGCAACATCGCAAATCGGAATCGCCTCATAACCGAACAGGAGCGCATCAACGCCGAACTCGCCAAAACAACGGAATTCCTGCCCGCCGGACCGGGAAGGTCCATTCCAAACCCTCACTGCATACGGCTGCAAACCCAGCAGCAAGCCCTTAACGGTATCCGTGGGGCTCTTGTCAACGCCGGAGCATCGGGCAATGCTGTCCTGCTCGGATTCGACCTCACCCACGGCTCCCCGAAGGCACAGGTCTCTGCGGGTAACCCGGACACGGCCCACAACGTTACCTACGCCGTGTCCGGCATGGACATCACACCCCAAAGCGGATTCAACGACTGGGCAACCAACGCCAACAACCTGAAGCGGCAACAACAGCTGCTTTTCCCGGGTGAGTCCTTTGCGGTGGTGGCGTGGATCAACTACGACCCGCCCACGGTTCCGACCGTGAACAGCGGCGATGCCGCCCGGGCCGGTGCCGAACGGTTCGTCGCAGACCTTCAGGGGTTCAACGCCGTCAGAGAGAGTATGGGCAACAGGACCCCCGAGACCCCCAACGTACTGGCCAATTACTACGGCACAACGGTGACGTCCAACGCCCTTGCCGCGGCGGAATTGAACGTCGCCTCCTTCACGATGCTCGGCTCCGCCGGGATAGAAAAAGAGATCCGAAACACCGGAGAACTCCACGTGCCCCCCGGTCAGGTCTACGCCAGCGAAGCGAGCGGTGACGGCCTGGCCCAAATGGGTCGCTTCCAACGCCAGGATCCGCGCCTGGAAGCCTTTGCTGCAAAGGTGTTCTCTTCCGAGGATGCAACAATCGACGGGACCCACTATCACGGCACTACGGAACACAATTCACTGGTGCATAGAACAGCCAGCGACGCTTACGGGTACCTGGACAAGGACACCACCGCTCTGTACGAGGCGGCCCTCACATCAACAGGCCACGGAGACCGGATCCTCCCAGGCGAAAGACCTGCACCGCCTCTCGTCGGAGTTGCGGCAAATAAGTAGCCCAGGAAGAGTAAACCGCATGTCCCATGAACCCAAGGCCCGACTAAGGGTCCGCCGCATCCGTGTCGCGTTGTTTTGCGCGAGCATAGCACTGACTGCCTGCGCACCCATCACCCCGGAGAACACCATGACCAGCTCAAGCAGCCCGAGTGACCCTGCAGCCGTCATAGCCCAGGTCGAACAGCTCAAACAAGCCCTCGCAGATCTCCATGCTTTCAAGGTCGAAACCCAACAGGTCATCGGGCCCCAGAAATGGGAGGACAAAGTCATCCGAAACAGTTCCTGCACCACCGATGACGGCAAAGACGGTGTGAACTACCGCGTCCTGACCCAAACTGCCGACCCCGTCGATCTGGAGGCGTCCGTAGAAGTTGTCAAGACGTTCTGGGAATTCAAGGGCTTTTCTACACGCATCGAATCTACACGCATCGAAACAAACCCACAGGACCCCGGCCTCATCGACCTCTACGCTGATAAGAATGGCGGACACTTGGTGTCCTTCACCGCGAACGTCCTGGGCTCCAGCCTGGGGATGGACAGCGTTTGCATCGCCGGAAATCAACACGAAATCTACGCGGAACTGGACGGGCAGGAAGCAAGCTCCGATCCCTCCGCGAGCACCAAGTAGCATCGTTGCGGCGGGCTGCTCTGCTTAACCGGACGGGCCGTATCAACCGGTGTTGGAGTTGCAGGACGGTGATCAGATGAGGAAGTCGAACCGCATGTCCTATGGACCCAAGGCCCGACTAAAGGTCCCCCGCATTCCTGTCGCATTGTTCTGCGTAGCAGCTTTCCTGAGCGCCTGCACACCCACCACCACGGAGAACCCCATGACCGGCTCAAACAATCCCAGCGATCCCGCAACCGTCAAAGCCCAGGTCGAAGAACTCAAAGAAGCCCTCGCGGACCTCCACGCCTTCAAAACCGAAACCCAAAAAGTCATCGGCCCCCAGAAATGGGCGGATACAGACAACCCTGTCAACGGTGCCTGCATCACATCCGACGGACAAGACGGCGTGAACTACAGCATCCTGAGCCAAACCTCCGACCCAGTCGATTTGGAAGCATCAATAAACGTCGTCAAAACGTTCTGGGAATCCAAGGCTTCACCACCCGCACCGAAAGCAACCCCCGGGACCCAGGCCTCATCCGCCTCTACGCTGACGAGAACGGCGGACACCTTCTGTCCTACTACGCAAACATCGAAGGCTCCGGCCTGGAGATGGACAGCGTCTGCATGGCCGGAGACCAAACCGCAATCTACAAGGAGCTGTATCCCGAAATTTACGGGGTCCCTCCCAACCCCAGCCCCACTGAGACTGCAAAATAGAGCCGTTACAGCACGTTCTCTCTGACCAGAGCCGATTCCGCGGTGCAGGTCCTCCGTTCCAAAAGGCGGTTTTCCGGGTGACGCCTTGAACTTAGCCGTGTTCTCGGCCTGGACGATCAACTCACGAATGCGAAACGATGACCACCAAATCTCGCCACCGATACAGGCGTGTCCTTCCCGCCGTAGCCGTCATTCTGCTCAGCCTGTCAGGGTGCGGGAGCGCCCCTGGCTCAAATCCTCCCACCAACACAGTGGAGCAGACCATGGGATCAGAACAAGCCCGCAAAGAGTACCTCGACCTCTTCACCCAAATCCAAGCCCTCGCCCCGGGGCGACTGGACAAAAGTCACACCAGACAAACCAGGAATGGTTTGCCCCCTCCCTGACGGGACAAAGGGCACCCAAGTCAACTACGACAGCACGCGTGGTTCGATTCCACAGGAGCAGGCGGCGGAAGTACATAAGACGGTAAAGGAACTGTTTGAGACCCAAGGATTAAGAGTCGTTCAAACTCAACCTTCAGGGGCAAATCGTGACCAGACGACCACTGGCTTCGGTTATGGCAAGTTCTCCATGCAATTTGGAACAAGCAGCTTCGGAACTACGCTCGGCGGCAACACTCGATGCGCGCTGGACCCGGAGGGGAAATTCCGCTAGGAGGTCAGCTGCGTGTCGCCTCCTTCACGGTGCTCGGCTCCGCCGACATAGAAAAAGAGATCCAGAACACCGGAGGGCTTCACGTGCCTGCTGGGCAGGTCTATGCCAGCGAAGCGGAAGCTGACGGCCTGGCCGGCTGGGGTCGCTTCCAGCGCCAGGATCCTCGTATGGAAGCCGTTGACGCAAAGGTGTTCTCCTCCGAAGCGGCCACGATCGACGGGACCCATCGTCAAGGCACTACCGAACGCAACTCGCTGGTGCACAGAAAAAGGGGTGACGGCTACGGGTACCTGGATAAGAACACCACCGCCCTGTATGAGGCTGCCCTCACAACAACCGGCAACGGAGACCGTATCCTGCCAGCCGAGCGGCCTGTATCGCCTCGGGCTGCAGTTGCAGGCCGTTGAGTAGCTCAGGAAGAGTGAACCGCATGTCCTATGGACCGAGACCCCGGCTAAAGGTCCTCCGCATTCTTGCCGCATTGTTTTGCGTGGCGCTTTTCTTGAGCGCCTGCACACCTATCACTACGGAGAACACCATGACTGGCTCAAGTAGTCCCAGCGATCCCGCAACGGTCAAAGCCCAGGTCGAACAACTCAAACAAGCCTTCACAGACCTCGAGGCTTTCCAAACCGAAACCCAAAAGGCTATCGGGAACCAAGAATGGGCAATGGACAAAAACCCTGTTAATGGTGGATGCAAGACTCGGGACGGGGAGGGCGGCGTCCAATACAGGGTGATTATGCCGACCAAAGATTCGTTGGCTCAAGAGGACGCGGTAACGGCGGTGGGAGCGTTCTGGGAATCCAGTGGCTTCACCGTCGGAGTCGGCACCCCGTCTCAATCGCAGGAACTCGCGCTTTTGCACGCAACCGAAAAAGGCAAAATCGTCTTGAAATTCTATGTCTACCCGCAAGGTGCCGTACTGGACACGAACAGCGTCTGCATCGCCGGGGACCAAACCGCAATATACAAAGAGCTGTATCCCGAAAATTTCGGACTTCCTTCGAACCCCGGCCCCTCTCCCACTGCAAAGTAGGAACTATTACGACACGTTTCATCTCCATTCCCCTCAGAGGCCCAAGGGTGGTCTCGCGCGATATCCACGAGGGCTGGTAACGACACGGCTATCTAATCTGCTACAAGAAATGCCGCCCTCATACGTTTCACGGAGGGCGGCATTCCTACTTACTTAAGCGAAGAATTTATACATTAAATCTAAATTCCACCACGTCGCCGTCGGCCATGACATATTCCTTGCCTTCGATCCGTACCTTGCCCCGGGACTTGGCCTCCGCCATGGACCCAGCATCGATGAGGTCGTCGAACGACACCACTTCGGCCTTGATGAAACCACGCTGGAAATCGGAGTGGATCACGCCGGCCGCCTGCGGGGCCGTGTCGCCCTGGTGGATGGTCCAGGCACGGGTTTCCTTTGGTCCTGCCGTCAGGTAGGTCTGCAGTCCCAGGGTGTGGAAGCCCACGCGGGCCAGCTGGTCAAGGCCGGACTCGTCCTGGCCGTTCATTTCCAGCATCTCGCGGGCCTCTTCCTCGTCGAGCTCCACGAGGTCCGATTCGAGCTTGGCATCGAGGAAGATGGCGTCGGCCGGGGTCACAATGGCCCGGAGTTCTTCCTGCTTTTCAGGGCTGCCCAAAATGCCTTCATCCGCATTGAAGACGTAAATGAACGGTTTGGCGGTCAGAAGGCTGAGCTCCTTCAGGTGCTCCATCTCCAGCTTGTCGCTCTTGACCGAGGCGAAGATCGTATCACCGCGTTCCAGGACGGTCTGCGCCGCCTTGATGGCAGCGAGCTCGGCGGCTTCGCGTTTCTTGATCTTCACTTCTTTTTCGATCCGCGGAATGGCGTTTTCGATGGTCTGAAGATCGGCCAGGATCAATTCGGTGTTGATTGTTTCCATGTCCGAGCGGGGATCCACCTTGCCGTCGACGTGGATGACGTCAGGGTCATCGAACACGCGGACTACTTGGACAATGGCCTCGGCCTCACGGATGTTGGCGAGGAACTTGTTGCCCAGGCCTTCACCCTCCGAGGCGCCCTTGACGATGCCGGCGATGTCGACGAAGGACACTGGCGCGGGCAGCAGTCGCTGGGACCCGAAGATCTCAGCCAGCTTGGCCAAGCGCGGGTCCGGCAGGCTGACCACGCCGACGTTCGGCTCGATCGTCGCGAACGGGTAGTTCGCTGCGAGCACCTGGTTGCGGGTCAGTGCGTTGAAAAGAGTTGATTTGCCGACGTTGGGCAGTCCGACGATGCCAATAGTTAGAGCCACGAGTACTGATTCTACCCGCTGCGGCGCAGGAGCCGGGCCCCCGGGCAGCCCGTTGCAGGGCGGCAGCCGGAAACTGTCACCGGGGCATGCCAAAGTGAAGGCATGGACGCTTTTGCACTGATTCTCTCCCTCCTCATGCTTCTTATCGGCGCAGTCGCCGGCGCCGCGGCGGTCTACCTGCTGCTGCGGCGCCGCACACACGCGCTCGAGCAGGACTTCGATGCCGTATCGGGACGGCTTTCCGAGGTGAGTGCGCAGTTCGCTGCAGCCGACGCCGAACGGCGGCTGCTGACGGCGCAGAACCGCGAGCTCGGCGAGTCCCGGAACCAGGACGGCAGCGTGCTCCGGGCTTTGGCGCCGGTGGCGGAGAAGCTGTCCGCTGTGCAGCAGCAGGTGTCGCTGTTGGAACGCGACCGTCTGGAGCAGTACGGCCAGCTGGCCCAGCAACTGCAGGAGGCCCGGCTGTCTGACGAACAGCTGCTGCGCTCGACGCATGCCCTTGAGTCGGCCCTGCGCTCCAACAGCGCCCGCGGCCAGTGGGGCGAGGTGCAGTTGCGCCGGGTAGTGGAAGCGGCCGGGATGCTGCGTCACGTGGACTTCCACGAGCAGGTGCATAGCGGGCCGCAACACGGGGCCGCCACGGAGCCCTCGGTCCGGCCTGACCTCGTGGTGCAGCTGCCCGGCCAGAAGCAGCTGGTGGTCGATGCGAAGGTGCCCCTTTCGTCCTATCTGGCGGCGCAGGAGCTGGGGGCTTCCGCCTCGGGGCAGCAGCATGCGCAGCTCCTGGGCGGCCAGCAGGCCCACCTGCTGGCGCATGCGAAGGCCCTTAAAGCCCACGTGGATGCGCTGAGCGGCAAAAAGTACTGGGACATTCCCGGCAACTCCCCCGAGCTTGTGGTCTGTTTCCTGCCGGCCGAGTCGATCCTGGCCGCGGCGCTCTCGGCCGACCCGGCCCTGTTGGATTACGCCCTGTCCAGGAATGTGGTGCTGGCCTCGCCTTCCACGCTTCTGGCCGTTCTGAAGTCGGTCGCCTTCACCTGGCGCCAGGACGTCCTCACGGACAGCGCACGCGAGCTCTTCGAACTCGCGCATCAGCTGTATGAGCGGATGGGAACACTCGGCGAGAACGTCACCAAACTTGGATCGTCGCTGAAAACGTCCGTGGACCGCTATAACTCGATGGTGGGAACCCTGGAGGCACGGGTACTGCCCACGGCACGGAAGCTTAACGCCCTGGATGCGGCCGGGCTGGCCACCCCTCCAGCGGTCGAGGTGACACCGCGGTCTGTCGCCGCCCCGGAACTCCAGCCCGGAAGCACGGCAGGGGAAGACCGGGAGTCTGCAGCCTAGGCGGTGCGTGCGGCGCGGGCGCCGCGGCCTCCGAGGGCGCGGGTGACATCGCCTGCCTGCTTCAGGGTGGCGCGGAGTTCCTTCGGCAGAGAGAAGAGTAGATCCTCCTCGGCCGTGACGACTTCCTCGACGGATCCGTAGCCGTAGTCGGCCAACAGGCGCAGGACGTCCTTCACGAGGACCTCCGGCACCGACGCCCCTGAGGTCACACCGACGGTGGCCACGCCCTCGAACCACGATTCGTCCACTTCATTGGCAAAATCCACCCGGTAGGAGGCCTTGGCACCGTATTCGAGTGCCACTTCCACCAGCCGCACGGAGTTTGACGAGTTGGCCGATCCGACCACAATGACAAGCTCCGCCTGCGGTGAAATTTTCTTGATGGCCACTTGGCGGTTGGTGGTCGCGTAGCAGATGTCATCGCTGGGCGGATCCTGCAGGGTGGGAAACCGATCCTTGAGCAGCCTGACGGTTTCCATAGTTTCATCCACGCTGAGGGTGGTTTGGGACAGCCAAATGACTTTTTCCGGGTCCCGCACAGTGACCTTGTCCACCTCGTGCGGGCCGTTAATGATCTGGATGTGTTCGGGGGCCTCCCCGGCGGTTCCTTCGACTTCCTCGTGGCCGTCATGACCGATGAGCAAGATGTCGAAGTCGTCTTTCGCGAAGCGCACAGCCTCTTTATGCACCTTGGTCACCAGGGGGCAGGTGGCGTCAATGGTCCGCAGCCCGCGGTCCTCGGCGGACTGCACGACGGCGGGCGAGACGCCATGGGCGGAGAAGATCACCAGCGCACCCTCGGGGACCTCGTCAGTTTCGTCCACGAAGATCGCGCCCTTTTCCTCGAGGGAGCTGACCACATGCACGTTATGGACGATCTGTTTGCGCACGTACACCGGCGGGCCGTAGTGCTCAAGTGCTTTCTCCACCGCGATGACCGCGCGGTCGACGCCGGCGCAGTAGCCGCGGGGGGCTGCGAGCAGCACCCTTTTAGGGCCGTCGACGGGAGCTGCCGCCAAAACTTCCTCCGGCGTGCGCCGCCGGCGCGGAACGGTTGGCATCGGAATCGAAACAGCGGTGGAGGTCATGCCCCCAATGCTACCGGTGTTGGCTGGGCTGCTGCTGGACACGGCGTCCGGCAACGGTGCGCAGCACGAGTCCGGCTGCCAGCAGGACGCCGCCCGCCACGGCGGCCGTCACGATGCACTGCCCGAGGCTTGATGCTGCCGCTGAGACGAACTCGGTTTTGAAGATCTCTGCGACGTCGTTTCCGCTGCTGGTTCCCAGCACGGCGGTTGCGGCGGCGTCGGCCGACAGTTTCCAGGCCCAGGCCAGCAGGAGCGTACCCAGGCCGGCGCCGGCGAGGACCGTCCCCCGCCGCCGGGCCGCCACAAAGGCCAGGGCGAAGGCGATGAGTGCACCGATGGCCAGCGCAGAGCCCAGCGGTGCAAAGGCCGCCACCCGGTCGAGGACCTGCCGGTGCTCGGGCTGCCCAATGGTGATCAGCAGTTGGTCCGGCGCTTCCAGCGGCAAAGTTGTAGCCTCCGCCACCTGCTTCGCCACCAGGGCGACCAGGGGTGCCAGGTCCAGGGTCAGGGTGGAGGCGGTGTCGGTCCCGGCCGGTTCGGCACCGGGGTCAGCGACATTGAGGCGGTGGCTCTTGCGCAGCGTTTCGGTCCATGCGTCAGGGTACCCGGGCATGTTTGTCAGGGACCGGGCTGCGCTTTCCAGGACGGGCGTGAACAGTCCGCTGAGCGCTTCCGGGATGCGGTCAGCGCCGAGGCTGCCGACGGCGGCGGCAGCCAGCCGCTGCTGAAACACCGGGTCTTTGCCCAGCGGCGCGGTGAATGCCACGAAGCCGTCCTCCTGAACGATGTTTCGGTCCACCCATAGTGCGGGCATTGCGACGGCCGACAGGAAAAGCCCAACAAGGACCGCTACGGCCGATACGAAAGTGCGCACAAGAGTCCTAGCAGGTAGACAGTTAGTGCCATCCTACGGTGGTCCCCGCGAATCGATAAAGACGCGGATCGGTAAGACCGGGGCGGGGAAACGGGAACGTGGCAGCCCGGCGATCCGTAAAGTCGGGGCCCGATGGTAGAGCTATGGATAGAGTTGAAAGCGACAAGTTCGAGCTGCCTGCCGGCCGCCCTCCCCTGCGCGTCATCGCCGGGGAGGGGGCCCGCCGCCAGCACCGCCCGGCAAAGGACACCACCCACATGCACAAGGCCATCTCCGCCCCGGTGTCCCGCCATGTCTGAGGACGTCGCGGCGGCCACCACTCTTCCCGCAACCGCCGCGGAAACCAGCCCGGAGAATCCCTGGCCGCTGCAACTGCTGTCCCAAAAACTCAAGGTGCACATCGACCGTGCACCGTCGGCATGGGTCGAGGGGCAGGTCATTGAACTGAACCGGCGGGGCACCAACGCCTACCTGACGTTGCGCGACGTCGACGCGGAGATCTCCCTTCCAGCCTCCGTCTGGACCAAGGTGCTGGACCGGCAGGAGATTCCGTTGGAACGCGGCTCCCGCGTGGTGGCGCTGCTCAAGACCGAATTCTGGCTGAAGACAGGCCGGCTGAACATGTCCGTGAAGGACATCCGGCCGGTGGGCCTCGGGGACCTCCTCGCCAGAATCGAGCGGCTGCGGCACGCCCTGGCCGCGGAGGGCCTGTTCTCCGAGGCCCGCAAGAAGCCCTTGCCGTTGCTGCCGCACCGAATCGGCCTGATCACCGGCCGCGACTCGGACGCGAAAAAGGATGTGCTCCGCAACGCTGCCCTGCGCTGGCCCGCCGTCGAGTTTGAAATCCGGGAGGTGGCCGTCCAGGGCAACACCGCCGCGGCACAGGTTGTTGCTGCGCTGCGCGAACTGGACGCCCACCCGGTGGTGGATGTGATCGTTATCGCCCGCGGCGGCGGAGCCCTCGAGGACTTGCTGCCGTTCAGCAGCGAGGAACTCATCCGGGCGGTATCGGCCGCTGCCACTCCGGTGGTCAGTGCCATCGGTCACGAGGCGGACAGGCCCATCCTTGACGACGTCGCGGATCTGCGCGCCTCCACCCCGACCGACGCCGCAAAACGGATCGTTCCGGACGTCGTCGAAGAGCTGGCCCGCGTGCGCCAGGCCCGGGATCAACTCCGGCGCGGCGCCACCCGGCTGGTGGAGCGCGAGGCGGACCGCCTGGCCGCGCTGCGCTCCCGCCCCGTGCTGGCCTCCCCCGAGGTCATGGTCAGCACCCGGCACGACGACGTCGAACGGCTCAAGGGCCGGTCCCGGGCCGCGGTCACCACCGCCGTCGTCCGCGCGACCGACCAATTGGCGCACTTGAAGGCCCAGGTCCGTGCACTTTCGCCGCAGAAGACCCTTGACCGGGGGTACGCGGTGGTCCAGCTGGCCGACGGCGCCGCGGCTCCCGGCACCCGCCGGGACGTGGTGCGGCGCCCGGACCAGGCCCCGCCGGGCACTCCCCTGGCGGTCCGCGTTGCCGGCGGCCGGTTCAACGCCGAATCGACCGGTGGCCTGGAACCCACCGACAACTAATAGAGAATTCCACCCGACCGGTCTTCCCGCCGGGGACACAGCAAGGAGCACCACGCCATGGCAGCAGAAACCACGCCCAACGCCGACATTGAGGAACTCAACTACGAGGACGCCCGCGAACAGCTCGTCGGCGTCGTCAGCAAACTCGAGGCCGGCGGGGCTAGCCTCGAAGAGTCGCTGGCACTGTGGGAACGCGGGGAGGAGCTGGCCAAGCGCTGCGAAGAGTGGCTGGAGGGAGCCCGCAAGCGCCTATCCGCGGCGCGGGGGCAAGCCACACCGGAGGGGTGATCGGCGCCGGCCCGGCAGGAACGCTCCACGGCCGTCAGGAACGCTCGACCAGTTCCCGCTCCATCGCCACGTCGAGGTCCGGAACCGGCCACTCCAGCTTGAGCCCTTCCAGCGCATCGAGAAGGAGCTGCTGGACCGCGATCCGGGCGTACCACTTCTTGTTGGCCGGGACCACGTGCCATGGCGCGACGTCGGTGCCGGTCTTCTCGAAGGCCTTCTGGTAGGCAGCCATGTAGTCGCCCCAGAATGCGCGTTCCTTGAGATCGTTGCTGCTGTATTTCCACAATTTTGCCGGCTCGTCCAGCCGCGCGAGCAGTCGTTCTTTCTGCTCGTCCCGGCTGATGTGGAGCATGACTTTGACGATTTTGGTGCCGGCGGCCGTTTGCCTGGCCTCAAATTCGTTGATTGCCGTGTACCGGCGTTCAAGTTCTTTCGGGTCGGCCCAGCGGTGGACACGGTGAATCAGGACGTCCTCGTAATGGGACCGGTCGAAGACGCCGACCATGCCGGCAGCCGGCACTTCCTTCTCGATTCGCCAGAGGAAGTCATAGGACTTCTCTTCCTGGGTGGGTGCCTTGAACGATTTCATCTGGACGCCGTGCGGGTTCATCGCGCCCATGACGTGCGTGACAATCCCGCCTTTGCCGGCGGTGTCCATGGCCTGCAGAATCAGCAGAATGCGTTTGGTGCCGCCGAAACGGGATTCGGCGAAAAGCTGTTCCTGCAGCTCGGCGAGGTTGTCATCCAGATCGGCGAGGAGAACCTCGCCGTCGTTCTTGTCCCCCGGGTAACCCGGGGTGGAATCCGGGTCCACGGCCAACAAGTCAAAGCCCTTTCCCACCTTCAGGATTTCGGCGGGGTGCTTCTTGAATCTCACGACGTCTGCCATTGCAGGCCTCTTTCCGGTTCGGGCAGCCTCCGTGCGGTCCACCGGACGGGTGCCCGCGCCGCGCTGCTGAGCTCAGGCTAGTTCCCCTTGTACCGGCTCAGGAAGTCCGCCATGCGGTTGATCGCTTCTTCGAGGTCCTTCACCAAAGGCAGGGTGACCATCCGGAAGTGGTCCGGGCGGACCCAGTTGAACGCCCGTCCATGGGAAACCAGGATTTTCTGTTCGCGCAGCAGATCCAGGACAAACTTTTCGTCGTCGCGGATGCGGTACACCTCGGGGTCCAGTTTGGGGAAGAGGTACATCGCGCCCCTTGCCTGCTGGGTGCTGACCCCGGGAATGGCGTTGAGCATGTCGTAGGCCTTGTTCCGCTGCTCGAGCAGGCGTCCCCCGGGGAGGATCAGGTCGTTAATGCTTTGGTACCCGCCGAGCGCCGTCTGGATGGCGTGCTGCGCCGGAACATTCGCGCACAGGCGCATGTTCGCCAGCAGGCTGATGCCCTCGAGATAGTCCGCGGCGTCCTTCTTCGGCCCGGATATAGCCATCCACCCGGCCCGGTAGCCGCAGACACGGTAGGCCTTGGACAGCCCGCTGAATGTCAGGCACAGGACGTCGTCGCCCGTCAGGCTCGCCATGTTCACGTGCACCGCGTCCTCGTAGAGGATCTTCTCGTAAATTTCGTCGGCGAACAGAACCAGTCCGTGCTTTTCGGCCAAAGCCACGATCTTCTTGAGGGTCTCTTCCGGGTACACCGCGCCGGTGGGGTTGTTCGGGTTGATCACCACGATGCCCTTGGTGCGCGGCGTGATCTTGGCTTCCAGGTCCTCAAGGTCCGGTTGCCAACCGGATTCTTCGTCGCACAAGTAGTGCACGGGGCGCCCGCTTGCCAAGGCAACGGAGGCCGTCCACAGCGGGTAATCGGGCGTGGGAATCAGGACCTCGTCGCCATCGTCCAGCAACGCCATCAGCGACATGGTGATCAGCTCGCTGACGCCGTTACCCAGATAGATGTCATCGACGTGGATGTTCTGGATTCCACGGGTCTGGTAGTACTGCGAGACGGCCGTCCGGGCCGAGAAGATGCCGCGGGAGTCGCTGTACCCCTGTGCGTGCGGCAGATGGCGGATCATGTCCACCAGAATCGCGTCCGGCGCTTCAAACCCGAAAGGGGCCGGGTTCCCGATGTTCAGTTTGAGGATGCGGTGACCCTCTGCCTCCATCTGCTGGGCGGCCTGAAGAATCGGTCCACGGATGTCGTAGAGGACATTATGAAGCTTGGTGGACTGCTTGAATTCTGCCATTCATCAAATATGCCATATGGATTATGTTCTGCCGGCGAAACCCGACTCACAGGGGTGTTTCCGGTGTCACAGGCGGCACAACGAACGACGGCGGCTGCCGGACTCCGGTGGAATGCCAGGAGCCGGCCGCCGCCGTCGTTGGTCACAACGAACCGGTGGGTGCTGTTACTTGACGATTCCCTTGTCCTTCAGCCAGGCCGCCGCAGCGTCCTTGGGGTTCTGTTTCTGGCTGCCGCTGACTGCCCGGTTGAGGTTGATCAGGTCCTCGGTGGTGAGGATCTTGGAGACGGCGTTCAGGGCTTCCTTCGCCTTGTCCGTCATCTTGGCCTTGTTGTACAGCGGGAGGACCTGCTGGGCGATGAAGTTGTTCTTCGGGTCCTCCAGCACGACGAGGTCGTTGTCCGCGATGGACGGGGTGGTGGTGTAAATGTCGGCCACCTGGACCTGGTCCGAGAGGAGCGCTTTCAGCGTGACAGCGCCGCCACCGTCGCTGAACGGTTCCAGCTTCTTGGGTACACAGTTGTAGTTCTTTTCCAGGCCGGGCAGGCCGTAGGCGCGCTCCGCGAAGGTCGCCGGGGCGCCCACCACGATCTCGCTGCAGACTTTGGCGAGGTCCTCGAGCGACTTCAGCTGGTACTTCTCCGCTGTGGCTTTAGTGACCACCATGGCATCTTTGTCCTCGGCCTTGGCGGCATCCAGCACAGCAAGCCCCTCGGGCAGCTTGCCCGGCAGGGCCTTGGAGATGTCCTCCGCCGAGACCTCCGTGGCGTCCTTGCTGACGTGCAGCAGCAAGTTGCCGCTGTAGTCGGGAATGATGTCAACGGAGCCGTCCTGGACTGCCTTGAAGTAGACCTCGCGGGAACCAATGTTCGGCTTGGTGCTCGCCGTGACACCGGCCCCGTTCAGGGCACCGGCATAGACTTCCGCGATGATCTGGCTCTCGGGGAAGTCTGCGGATCCGATGACGAGGGCTGAGCCGGAACCGGACGTGGAACCGCCCGAGGCCGGGGCCGTTGAGAGCGGGTCGGACGAGCCGCCGCAGGCGGACAATGCCATGGCCAGGCCCACACCGGCTGCCAGGCCGCCGAATGCGCGCCTGCCGAGTGCTTGAGGGCGGGATTCCTTCATGATGTACCTCCTTGAACAACAGTCCCCGCGGGAATGGGGTCTGTGAGATCGACCGCAGCCTGGTGGCTCCGGTTTGGCTGGGAAGAGGCCCCCCGGGAACGGAAGAGCCTCTGGATGAGGACCAGGGCTAAGTCAACTGCGATCGCCAGTGCGGCGATGAGCAGGGACCCGCCCAGCATCTGGGGGAAGTCAGACAGCACGAGCCCGTCGAACAGGTACCTGCCGAGGCCGCCTAGATTGATGTATGCCACCACGGAGACCGTGGCGATCGCCTGGAGCACGCCGGTCCGGAAACCGCCGTACATGACGGGCAACGCGTTGGGGAACTCGGCGCGGAAGAGCACCTGGAGTTCGGTCATGCCCATGGCCCGGGCGGCGTCGACGACGTTCCGGTCCACGCTGGAAATGCCGGCGTAGGTGCCGGCCAGCAGCGGCGGGACGGTCAGGATCACCAGGGCCCAGATCGGCGGCATGAGACCAATGCCGGCCAGGAGGACGAAGAGCGTCAGCAGGCCAAGGGTCGGCAGTGCCCGGAGGGCGCCCGCAAGGGCCACGACGGCCACCCGGCCGCGGCCGGTGTGTCCCACGAACAGGCCGATGGGAACGGCAATGGCGGTGGCGATCAGCATGACGAGGCCGGTGTAAAGCAGGTGCTCGGCGATCCGCTCGGGGATTCCGGCGCTGCCGGACCAGTGCTCCGGATCCCCCAGCCAGGCGAAGGTGTCGGTGACGACGTTGCTCATGCGTTGCCCCCTCCGGTCTTGGGCGGCGCAAGCCTCACCGCGGCGGCAGCTGTTCCCTGCGTGCCGTGGCCATCGGTATCAGCGCCGGCGCCTGCGCCGGCATCACTGGCTGTGACCGGTCCTGTGCCGCGGGCGGCCGTGGCGCGGGTCCAGGGTGTCAGCACCCGCTCCAGGAGCACCAGTACGGCGTCCATCAGGAGAGCGAGGATGAGGATGGCAATGATGCCCACCATCACTTCGGTGACGAAGTCGCGCTGCAGGCCCGAGGTGAACAGCATCCCCAGGTTGCCGATGCCGAGCAGGGCCGCGACACTGACCAACGAGATGTTGCTGACGGACACCACCCGCAGCCCGGCGAAAAGCACCGGCAGTGAGAGCGGAAGATCAATCTGCAGGAAGCGGGCGAAAGGCTTAAATCCCATGGCAACGGCGGCCTGGCGGAGGTCTTCATCCACAGAATCAAAGGCATCGAGGGTTGCCCGCACCAGGAGGGCAACGGCGTAGATAGTCAGGGCAACCACCACATTAGCCGGGTCGAGGATCCGGGTTCCCAGGACGGTCGGCAGGATGATGAAGAGCGCAAGGGACGGGATGGTGTAGAGCAGCGAGGACGCTGTCAGGACTACCGAGCGGAGGCCGCGGTTCTGCCGGGCGAACTGGGCCAGGGGTACGGCGATCAGCACCCCGAACACCATCGGCAGGATGGCCAGGACGAGGTGTTGGCCGGCGAGGCTGAAGACCCGCGCGCTGTTGGCCAGAAACCATTCCATCTAAACGCCCTGGCGGACGTGGCGGTCCGATGCGATGACAGCGAGGACTTCCTCGGCGGTGATAACACCCGCCACCTGGCCGTCGGCGTCCACGGCCACGCCCAGGCCCGATGGCGACGACAGGGCCGCATCGAGGGCCCGGCGGAGCGTGTCGCCCTTACGGAACAGGGATCCGCCGGGAACCGTCCCGGAGCCATCACCCGGACCGGACCAGCCGAGCGGACGCATGGCGTCATCGACCACAAGCTGCCATTCGCCGGAGACATTGCCGCCCTGCTGGAGTTCACCGGGGGTGGTGGTCCGGGCCGGGTGCACCGTGACGCCGTCGGACGGGCTGAACGCGAGGTGCCGGAAACCGCGGTCCCGGCCCACGAAGGATGCCACGAAGTCGCTGGCCGGGGCCCGCAGGATTTCTTCGGGGGCGGCGTACTGCGCCAGCCGGCCGCCGACGCCGAACACTGCCACCTTGTCCCCGAGCACCGTGGCCTCATCGATGTCATGGGTGACAAAGACGATGGTCTTGGCGAGGTCCCGCTGGAGCCGGAGGAGTTCCTGTTGCAGTTCATCACGGACCACGGGATCCACGGCACTGAAGGGTTCGTCCATGAGCAGCACAGGCGGATCCGCGGCGAGCGCCCGGGCCACCCCGACCCGCTGCTGTTGGCCACCGGACAGCTGCGAGGGATACCGTTTCCCCAGCGCGGAGGCCAGTCCGACGACGTCGAGCAGTTCCTGCGCCCGCTTCCGCGCATCGGCTTTGGACACCCCGTTGAGCCGCGGCACCGTGGCAATGTTGTCCAGAACGGAGCGGTGCGGCATCAGTCCGGAGGACTGCATCACATAGCCCATGGAACGCCGCAATTTCGCGGCGGGCACCGAGGTGACGTCCTGGCCGTCCACGGTGATGGCCCCGGACGTCGGCTCGACCATGCGGTTGATCATCCGCAGGGAGGTGGTCTTGCCACACCCGGAGGGGCCGACGAAAACCGTGATGGCCCCCTTGTCGATGGACATGGTGAGGTCGTCGACGGCGGCCTGGCCGCCCTGGTACTGCTTGGTGACGTTCTGGAACTCGATCATGGCTTCAGCCATTTCCGGGCTTACCTATTCTGTTGGCGGCAACATCGGACGGTCCAGCCAACTGATCATATGCATCCTGATTTTTGGCTGTAAAGCGGGTAGCACCCAGCGTAGCCAGCGCCGACGACAAAGTCAGTGACATAGTCATCGGCGCCGCGGCTGACTTAGTCATTCGTAGGAAGGACGGTTTTGGATGGGTGCGGCACGGGAATTTTTCCTTTCAGCACCCATCCAACCCTTGCGGCGATGCCCAGCATGCACCGCCGGGTCATATTGCACCCCTTCCATCGGGAGGGGCGCGCCGCAAATGCCGCCGCGTTGGGACTCCGCACGGGTCAGCGGGTCCGGCGTGTGCCGCCGCCCTTCGCTCCTTTCCGTTCAGCCTTCTCATGGCTGTCCCTTTCTGCCGCCCGCTGGCTCTTTCCGGCGGCCGAAATTTGTTGCTGCCACTGCCGGGCATGGGCGCGGCTGGCGGCAGCGTCGTGCCGGCGGGCCACGGCGGCGAGCTCACGCTGGAGCTTAAGGTAGCTGGACCATCGCCGGTCATCGAGGGATCCAGCCGAGAGGGCGGCCTGCACGGCGCAACCGGGTTCGCTGCCATGGGCGCAGTTCGAGAACCGGCACCGCCCGAAGAGATCCTCCAGATCACCAAACATCTCCGCCATCCCGCCGTCGGCGTCGAAGAGCCCGAAGCCGCGCACCCCCGGGGTGTCCATCAGGACGGCTCCGCCGGGCAGGGCCACCAGTTCGCGTGAGGTGGTGGTGTGCTTGCCCTTGCCGTCGCCGGACCGGACTGCTCCGGTTTCCTGGACCTCCACGCCGGCGAGGGCGTTGATGAGGGTGGATTTGCCGGCCCCCGAGGGGCCCAGCAGCACCAGGGTGCCAGCGGACGGGACGTGCCCCAGCAGCTCGTCGAGGCCGTCGCGCTGCTCCGCGGAGGTGGTGACCACCCGGACGCCCGCGGCCTGCAGGATGACCTTGCCGACGACGTCGTCCGCGGCGCCGGCCAGGTCCGCTTTCGTGATGATGACCAGCGGCGTGGCTCCCGACTCCCATGCCGCAACGAGTGTGCGTTCGAGGCGGTTGTGGGTCAGCGGACGGTCCACGGGTACCACAACGCCGACGACGTCGATGTTGGCGCCGAGTACCTGGGCCTCCGATGAAGCCTCGAACGCACGTTTGCGGCTCAGCTCCGAATGCCGCGGCAGAATCCCCGTCACGGCTGGCTCCCCTGCGGCGTTGGAGCCCAGCCAGACCCAGTCTCCGGTGGCGGGCACCTCCCCGGAGGCGGGGTAGGACACATGGAGGGTGGCGTCGTGACCGGCAACGAGGACCAGGTTGCGGTCCACACGGACCACCCGGCCCGCGCCGGTGCCGGCCGGATCAGGATGCGCCGCGAACCGTGCGGCCACGGCGGGGGAATAGCCGTAGGCCGTGGGACCCGCGGGAACGTTTTGAGTGGAGGGGTGGGGGGCACCCTCGGCGCCCGGATATGCAGATGAAGGAATCAACGAAAACCCTTTGATGGGCCCCGGTACACGTGCCGGGCTGCGGGTTCTCTGGAACCTCGCAGCGGGACGGACTAGTGGGTGCTGCTGGCCGGGGCAGGAATAATGGACGCTTTAGTGGCGGCGCGCAAGGCGCACAGGACTGTTGCAGTCATCGTTTCCACCTCCCCGTTTTTCGTTACCGGCCGTACCTTCGGTTGTGTTGCCGGTCCCAGAATACCCGGACTCCCCCGGCCTGCCTAGGAAACCGTCAGGAAAGTTTGCCGTTACGTGGCCGCTCCCGGTGCAGCCTTAGCGCGGCGTCGACGAGCGAGACCTTGTTCAGCCCGGCCACGTCGGCCAGCGGGATCCAGGCCGCGTGGGTGGTGCTGCCGTCCACTTCATGCCGCAACTCCCCGCCCGTGATGGTCCCCTCGTAGACCAGACGGAGGGACTGGAAATCCCGTTCACCACCGTCGATCCGGATTTCCGCCGGCCAGTGCCCGACGTCGATCCCCAGCATCGCGCCGACCTCCGCCGTATACCCGGTCTCCTCATAGACCTCCCGGATGCAGCCGTCCACCGGGTGCTCGGCGAGGTCAAGCCCGCCGCCCGGCAGGGTCCAGCCTTCCTTCGCGCCCTGCTTCCAGTACGCCAGGAGGATGGCGCCGTCGCGGATGATGACCGCGTAGGCAGCGGGGCGGGTGTCGAAGTTCAGGCTCATGGCTCCAGCGTACTGGCCGCGGACCGGCTTAGTGGCCGCCGGTTTGGGGGGCCGCCTGCCCGGGTCAGTCCTGCTCGGCCACGAGTTGGAGAACCCCGAAGACCGGGTCCTGCTCCAGGACGCGGACGTCGGTGATTCCCGCGGCCGCCAGTGCGGCGCGGAAGGATTCCTGCAGGCGGGGAACGTTCATGCCCAGGCCGCTACCCAGAATCACCGGCCCGTCGATGCCGAGCTGCCGGACCGTCTGCTCCGCCAGGGCTGCCAGGTCCCGACCGGCCTGGTCCACGAGCTCCTGGCTGGCGCCGTGGCCGGCGGAGGCCGCGTCGACCACGAGCCGCGCCCGCTCAGCCCAGTACCGCCGCCCGGTCTTCGGGGAATGGAACAACGCGATCAGCTTGTTGGGGTCATCGACACCGCAGGAAGCCAGCAACGCCGAGGTGAGTTCGTCCGGTTCCAACCCCTGGTTCATCCGGCGCAGGCTGTGGCGGACAGCTTCGCGGCCCAGCCAGTACCCGCTGCCTTCATCGCCCAGCAGGTAACCCCAGCCGCCGGCACGGGCCTCCCCGCCCAGGCTGTTCCTGCCCCACGCCGCCGATCCCGTTCCGCCGATGACAGCGACGCCGGTGCTGGCGCCACCGGCAGCCAGCAGGAGCCGCGAGTCGTGGACCACGGTGATCCGGGCGCCTGGAACGTGCGGCGCGATCAGCGCGGCCAGTGCTGCGGCGTCCTCGGCTGTATCGATGCCTCCGGCGCCCGCGTAGACCCGCGAGATCTCTCCGCCGCCGATCCGGGCGAAGAGCTCTGCGAGGTTCCGGGCCGCGTCCTCGCGGCTGACGTTCTGGACGTTGGAGCTGCCGACGGTTTCGTCGGCCACGGCGTGGCCGTCTTCGAAGCGGACGCCACGCGTCTTGGTTCCGCCGATGTCGAGGCCGATGACCGGCCCGGCGGGGGGTGCGGGCGGGGAAACGGGGTCCGCCGCCGGAATGTCAGAATGAGTCACCGGACCAGCCTACTGAATTACCACCAGGAGCGAGCCATGTCGCATGATCTCTTCGGCACCCGCATCATCGCCGCGCCCATGGCCGGCGGCACGTCCACTCCGGCCTTCGTCCGGGCCGTGTCGGACGCCCGCGGCCTGGGCTTCCTGGCCGCCGGCTACAAGAGCGTGGAGGCCATGGCGGCGGAAATCCGGGGCGTCCGCGCTTCCGGGGCGCGTTTTGGCGTGAATGTCTTCGTTCCCGATCCCGCCCAACTGCCGCCGCCTGCCGCCACGGTGGCGCGGCTGGAGACCTACCGGAGGCAGCTGAGCCGGGATGCCCTGCGACTGCAGGTAGACGTGCCGCCGCTGCGCCTCGACGACGACGACCAGTGGTCGGGCAAGATGACGGCACTGCTGGCTGACCCGGTGGAACTGGTCAGTTTTACCTTCGGGCTGCCAGGCGCCGATGGCGTGCGTGCGCTGCAGCGGGCTGGTTCGGTAGTGCTGGCCACTGTGACGACGGTAGCCGAGGCGCTGGCGGCTGCCGGGCAGGGAGTGGATGCGCTGGTGGTCCAGCATGACAGCGCCGGCGGCCACAGCGCGGCCTTCCTGCCGGCGACAACGGGGCACGGCAGCAGTTCCGGGTCCGGCCACGGTCCGGGCCACGAGGGCAGCCGGCCGCTCTCGACGGCGGAGCTGGTCGCGGCGGTGCGATCCGCCGTCGGGCTCCCGCTGGTGGCCGCCGGTGGAGTGATGGACCGGGCCGGGGTGGAAGAGGTGCTGGCCGCAGGCGCCCAGGCAGCCCAGCTGGGCACCGCGTTCCTGCGTACTTCCGAGAGTGGGGCCCGGCAGCTGCACAAGGATGCCCTCGCCAGTCCACGCTTCACCCGGACGGCCCTGACCCCTGCCTTCACCGGGCGCCAGGCCCGTGCACTGGTTAACGAGTTTGTCCGGGACCACCCCGACGCGCCGGAGTCGTACCCCGCCGTGCACCACCTCACCGCCCCGCTGCGCGCCGCCGCGGCCGCTGCCGGGGATGCGGAGCGGCTGAACCTCTGGGCCGGAACGGGCTGGCAGCGGGCGCGGGCCGGATCCGTCGCGGAAGTCCTGGCGGAACTGCTGGACTGACGGACCGATACGCGGTTTCAAATGCCTGAACGGCCGCGGACAAACCCGGCAAGCAGGTCTGGGCCCTCGCTGAGCACCAGCTCCCGAAACAGCCGCACGGGGGGCGGTTCGGCGTCGACTCCCCCACGCCGTTCCCGCCAGGCCAGGCCGATCTCCCGGAACGCCAGGGCTGAATCCAGGGCGAGTTCCACCCACCCAAGGTCCCCGGAGTCCCCCGGCGTGTGGCGGCCGGGAGCCGAACCGCCGGGCGGAAGGATGCTCACGCCGAGTCCTGCCGAGACGAGTCCCCGGGCCGTGTGCGAATCCTGGCTTTCGAACGCAATGCGGGGCCGGAAGCCTGCTTCCCGGAACAAGGCGTCGGTCAGCGAGCGCATGCCGTAGCCGGAGCCCATGGCCACGAACGGCTCGTGCCGGATCTGCGTAAGGCTGGCCCGGCGGTGCTTGGCAAGCGGATGCCGGTGGTGGACCACCAGCCGCAGCGGCTCCCGGTACAGGGCCGCTGCGCAGATCAACCGGCTTGACGCCGCCACGGGTGCTGTCAGGGCCAGGTCCGCGTCCCCGGCGGCGAGTTCTGCGAGGCAGCCGTCCCGGGCACCCTGGCTGAGGTGGAAGGCCGGCTGCGGATGCCGGCGGCGGAACGCGCTGATCAGCAGCGGCAGCATAGCCTCACCGAACGTGTGCTGAAAGGACACGGAGATCCGGCCCCGCACCACCTCGGATTCGTGCCGGACCAGGTCCAGCCCGTACTGGAATTCCGCCAGGGCGGCTTCGATGTGCGGCAAGAGCGTCTTGGCCGCGGGCGTCAGGCGTACGCCGCGGCCGTCGCGAAGAAGCAGTTCCGTTCCGAGGATGCTGCTGGCCCTGGCGATTCCCCGGCTGACCGTCGATTGGGGCAGCCCCAGCACCGCGGCAGTTTCGGTGATGTGCGGGGTGCGTCCCAGCTCGGCCAGGAGGGGCAGCAGCGGCAGCAACTGGACGAGCTGCTTATGTTCCGCCTCCATGGCCCCGCCCTCCGTATCGTTCCATATTTGCCATTAATCCTATGAGAATCATGCATTGGAAGCATGTCTGATGGAAGCCTACTCTGGGGGAATGACCCGTCTCCCGCAACGCCAGCTCCGCGCCCCCGCCCGGACCGGCGCAGATCCTGCCGCCGTGCCCGGCACGGCCCGGGAAGCGGCTGTCTGGCCCGGGCACACCAAGGGCTCTGCTGCCTACCGGAAGATTCTCGCCGGCCTGGCGTTTGCCGGCGTCGCCACCTTCGCCCAGTTGTATTCCACCCAGGCTGTCCTGCCGATGATGGCGGTTGAACTGCAGGTGAGCGCGGCGGAGGCGGCGCTGACCATTTCGCTGGCCACCGTGGGCCTTGCCGCGACTGTGCTTCCGTGGTCCTTCCTGGCTGACCGCATCGGCCGTGTCCGGGCCATGATGTGGGGCATCTCGGCCGCGACGGTCCTGGGCTTGCTGGTGCCGCTCGCCGCGAGCTTCCCAATGCTGCTGGGCCTGCGGATGCTTGAGGGCATGGCCCTGGGCGGCATTCCGGCCATTGCCATCGCGTACCTCAACGAGGAGGTCAACAAGGCCCACGCCGCGCTGGCGGCCGGAACCTACGTCGCCGGCACCACCCTGGGCGGACTCGCTGGGCGGCTGGTGGCCGGCTTCGTGGGCGAACTCTGGGGGTGGCGGGCCGCGACCCTGGCCGTCTCGGTTCTGGCCGCGGCAGCAGCCGTCCTGTTCCTGCTCCTGGTTCCTCCGGCCAGGGGTTTCACGGCGGCGGTGGCCAGCGGATTCCGCGGCGCGCTCCGGACGCTGGCGGGCCACAGCCGGAACCCCCGGTTGCTGGCCCTCTATATCCAGGCGTTCCTGCTGATGGGCGGCTTCGTGGCGGTGTACAACTATCTGGGCTTCCGGCTCGCTGGGGAACCCTTCAACCTGCCGGCCACCGCGATTAGCCTGATTTTCCTGGCATATCTCTCCGGAACGGTCACCTCGCGCTGGGCCGGCGGCCTGACGGCACGGTTCGGGCGGCGGACGGTGTCGATTGCAGGAACACTGCTGATGGTGGCCGGACTGGCGCTGACGCTGACCCACTTGCTGGTGCTCATCCTGCTGGGCCTGCTGCTGTTCACCGGCGGTTTTTTCGCGGCGCACAGCATCGGCGCCGGCTGGACCGGCGGAATCGCAACGTCCGGCCGGGCGCAGGCGGCCTCGCTCTACAATCTCGCGTACTACCTCGGTTCCAGCGTCATTGGCTGGGCTGGCGGACTGGTGTTCCAGTCACTGGGCTGGACGGCTCTGGCCCTGACCGTGATCGGGCTTGCGGGAACGACGGCGGTGATCACCGCCGTCGTTCATCCGCCCCGGACGATGGCTATCGCGGCTGCCGGGGGCGCAAGGCCCCGTTAGCGGGTAGCCTCGATGGCTTGGACGAGGTCGGCCACGATGTCAGCCGGGTCTTCCAGGCCCACCGACACCCGCAGCAGGCCGGCGTGCGGTTTGGCGCCGGCAGCCACCGGCCGGTGGGTCAGCCCCGCCGGGTGCTGGATCAGGGTGTCGATGCCACCGAGGGAGACCGCATGCGTGATCATGCCGACGGCCCCGGGAGCCCGCTCGGCATGCTCTGCGCTGCCCAGTTCGAAGGCGATGAGGGAGCCGGGACCGGCCATCTGGGTTCCGACCAGCCCGTGCGGATCGCATTCCGGCAGTCCCGGGTAGAAGACGCGCCGCACCAGCCCGTGCCCGGCCAGGGCGAAAGCCACCTTTTGGGCACTGGCTTGCTGGGCGCGCGCCCGGACCGGCAGAGTGGCCAAGCCGCGGTGGAGCAGGTAGGCCGGCCAGGGGGTAAGGATGCCGCCGGTGACAGCCCGGATCTGGCGCAGCCGTGTGGTCCACTCGGGGGCTGCAGCCACCACCCCGCCCATGGCGTCCCCGTGTCCGCCGAGGAACTTGGTGGCACTATGCAGCACCATGGCGGCGCCGTGCCGGAACGGCTGCTGAAGGATTGGGCTGGCGAAGGTGTTGTCCACCAGGAGCGGCACGCCGTCCGCCGCCGCAACAACGCCGGCGATGTCGACCAGTTCCAGGCTCGGATTGGCCGGTGTCTCAAGAATCACCAGTCCGGTGTCGGGCCGGAGCGCAGCATGGACGCCCGCCGGCGTGGTGAACGTGACCTCGTTGCCGAGCAACCCCGCGGCCAGCAGATGGTCACTTCCGCCGTAGAGCGGCCGCACCGCCACGACATGCTTCTTTCCGGTGGAAACGACGGCGAGCAGCACCGCGCTGAGCGCGGCCATACCCGTGGCAAACGCCACCGCCTCGGGGGTGTCCTCGAGGACGGCGACGCCCTCCTCGAAGCGGGCAACGGTCGGGTTCCAGAGCCGCTGGTAGACGGTGCTCTGGCCCTCCTCGCGGGACCCGCCGGTGGCAAGGTGTTCGTAGGCGAGGCCGCCGTCCTGCACGGAGGGAAGCGGGGCCGTGGTGGAGAGATCGATGGGCACCGCATGGACGCCCAGATCTGTGAGGCCGGTCCGGCCAGCATGGACTGCCAACGAATCCTGTGAAAGCACCGTTACTCCTTATGAATATTCACCGTTGAATACCGCAAGTATTTGGCAATAATTCGGAGTTTCGAAGGGCCGGCGAATGCATTTGCCGAAATGGCCCGTTTAGGATGAACAGACAACAAGTCTAGGAGGACCCATGGGTAGCAGTGCGAAGAATCTTCGGCCGGTCGTAGGCGGCGAACCGCTGGACGCCATCGACGAGCGCCTGCTGGCTGCCCTCGTCGCCGATGCCCGGATTTCCAACAAGCAGCTGGCCGAGCTGGTTGGCATTGCGCCGTCCACTGCCCTGATGCGCACCAGGGCGCTCTCCGAGCGGGGAATCATCGAGGGATTCGAGGCGAAGCTGAGCCTCTCCGCAATCGGCCGTTCGGTGCAGGCCCTGATCGCTGTCCGTCTGCGCGCCCATGACCGCGAACAGATCGACCGCTTCACGGCCCGGGTCCCGAAGCTCCCGGCCGTACTTTCAACCTTCCACACCTCGGGTTCGGTGGACTACCTGCTGCACATTGCCGTTGCCACCACCGAGGACCTCCGGGACTGGGTGCTGGACAACCTGGCCACCGACCCCGTGGTGGGCCACACCGAAACCACGCTCGTGTTCGACCACATTCAGGGCAACCTGGGCCCGTTGCCGGATTAGCCGCGGCGAAGGGCCCCGCGCAGGGTGACTCCTGCGAGAGTGACTGCCGCGATCGAACACAGCACAACGAAGCCAGCCACCGCTGCCTGCAGCCCCACGACGCCGGCTGCCAGGCCCAGCCCGATGACGGGGAACGCACTGCCGAGGTAAGTGATGACGTAGACGGTGCTGATGATCTGCGCATGGCGTGAAGCCTCAACCTTCCCGGCAACATCGTTAAAGACCGTCCGGAAGGACACGCCCTGCCCCACCCCGGCCGTGATACTTGCGAGGATCAGCAGCCAGGGGCTGCTCCAGGCAGCGGCCGCAGCAATCAGCAGCACAGATACGGCAAGCATGCCCAGTCCCGCCGGCACCACAAAGCGTCCCCGCACGGCGAGAAGCTGGCTCAGTGCGGACGATCCAAGAGTGAGTCCCGCCAGCAGGCCGATGAGGGGCCGCGAGTCGGCGTGGACGATCTGGGCGAAGTAGCCAGGCGCGAGGGACAGGCAGAAACCAAAGACGGCAAAACTGAGGAAACCCACCGAGGACGCCAGCCAGAAGGCGCCGCGCGCCTCGCTGGATACCGAAGGCCTGCGGGGTGCGAGCACGCGCAGCGGCTGCGGACCCGCGACCGAGGTGATGGCCGGACGGGCCTTAAGCAGGTACAGCGGGATTAACAGCGCCGCCAGAACCAGCGAATGAAGGTAGTAGGGCGTTGAGGTGGGACCGGGCAGCAGCGAGAGCACTCCCCCGATTGCCGGCCCCGCCGCAACACCGCCTGCCGACGCCAGCAGCGTGAACCTTGACGCCCACTCGGGACGGCTCGGCAGCAACTCCCGCAGGGCGGCCGAACTGGCTCCGGTGGCGAGCGCCACGGCCACCCCCTGCAGGGCCCGCCCGGCGCAGAGCGCGAACAGGCTGTCCGCCGTGGCAAAAACCGCACCGCCGGCGAGACCCACGAGCACCGCGAGCACCAGGGCTGCCCGGCGGCCGATATGGTCGGACCAGTGGCCGGCCAGGATCAGGGTGGCTACCAGCGCCAGGACGTAGGCGGAAAAGGCAACCGTGACATCGACCGCGGTGATGCCGAGCTTGGCCTGCAGCAACGGATAGATCGGGGTGGCCAGGTTCGCACCGACCAGCAGCGTAAAAATAACGACGCCGGCCATCACCAGCCGTGCCGTGGTGGAGGCATCCCAACCCCAGCGTGATGCTGCAGCGGGGCGCATTCGAAGCTCGTTGAAAACCGTCATAGCCCTGACCTTGGAAAGAAGCGGCCGGCGGGTTCCATGGAACAAGGCACCGCCAGCCCGAAATGATGTGCACCTCAAGAATGCGTCATGGCTGATTGTCCCGACTGTTTTCATGCCAAAATTGATCAAAACAGTCAAGCGATCAACGCCAGCATGAACCGGAGTGATGATTTGAACAGCCTGGACCCCACTGACCTGAAGATCCTGCTGGAATTGATCCGGGATCCCCGGATCCAGATCGGCGACCTGAGCGAGACCCTCGGCATCGCACGCAACACGGCTCAGTCCCGTGTGCGCCGCATGCAGCGGTCCGGCCTGCTGCACGAGGGCGGCCGCGAGATCGATCTGGAGGCGGTGGGTTACGACGTCGTCGCCTTCGTCACCATCGAGGTCACGCACCGGGAGCTGGACGGCGTGGTGGGTGCGTTGCGCCTGATCGCGCAGGTCCTGGAAGTCCACGAGATTTCCGGCCGCGGCGATGTCTGGTGCCGGGTGGTGGCCACCGACACCCACAACCTGCAGGTAGCCCTGCGCTCCATCCTCCGGATCAAGGGAGTCATCCGGACCGAAACGGTCCTTGCCCTGCATACCCACATCCAGTACCGCACCGAGCCGCTGATCAGCCGGCTGGCGCAGGGCAGCTCGCTGGCGCCCGCAGCTCCGCGGGCGCAAAAGACGGCATAATTACGCCGTGACTATTATCGATAACGCCGTCTATGTGGACGGTGTCCGCAGCGCCGAGCCGCAGAGCCTCGAGCAGACTTTCGACAACCTGAGCCGCCACGGCGGGATGGCGTGGATCGGCCTATACCGGCCCACTGCCGAGGAAATGGCCGCCGTCGCGGCTGAGTTTGGGCTGCACCGGCTGGCCGTTGAGGATGCGATTTCGGCCCATCAGCGTCCCAAGCTGGAACGCTACGACGACAACCTCTTCACCGTGTTGCGGCCGGCGCGGTACCTGGACGCGACAGAGACTGTCGAGTTCGGCGAGCTGCACGTGTTCACCGGCAGGAACTTCGTGGTCACCGTCCGACATGCCGAAACCGGCGGAGTGGCGGAGGTGCGGCGAAAACTGGAGCAACGCCCGGAGCTGCTGGCCCACGGCCCGGAGGCGGTGCTTTACGCCTTGATGGACCAGGTGGTGGATGACTATGTGCCCGTGGTGGCGGGGCTGGAGAACGACATCGACGAGATCGAGGACCAGCTGTTTGCCGGCGACTCCGCCGTCTCCCGGCGGATCTACGAGCTGGCCCGGGAGGTCATCCAGTTCCAGCGGGCCATCCATCCCCTGCCTGCCATGATGCAGCTGTTGCGGCGCGGGTTCGAAAAGTATGATGTCAAAACCGAACTCCAGCACAACCTCCGCGACGTCGAAGACCACGTGGAGCGGCTGGTCTCCCGGGCTGATTCCTTCCGGGACCTTCTGCAAAATGCCCTCACCCTTGACGGCACTCTGACGGCCAACCGGATGAACGAGGCGAGCGCAGAGCAGAACGAGCAGGTCAAGAAAATCTCGTCCTGGGCGGCCATCTTCTTCGCCCCGTCCATTGTTGCCGGAATCTACGGGATGAACTTTGACCAGATGCCCGAACTGCATTGGACGTTTGGCTACCCCATGGCGATCGGGCTGATGGTGGCCACCGCAACCCTGATGTACGGCATCTTCAAGAAGAAGGGCTGGCTCTGACCGGCGGCCCGGCCCGGCGGAACTGGACCTGAACTCTCAGCGGCGGTGCCGCGCCAGCGCGACGAGCCGGCTGAACGCGAGGATGAATATGGCCTCGATCAGCACCATGAGTCCGAGCAGCAGCCACTGGCGTTGGCCGATGAAGACGACGGCTCCGACCACCACCAGGACGGTCCCCAGACACAGGGCATAGACGGCAAAGCCGAGGGCGACTTTTGCGCTGCGGACTCCCGTCCGGAACCCGAAGCCCACGGGCTCACCACCGGGGTAGCCCTCCACCCGGTCCTGTCCTGCCGGTTTGAGCCGGTCGAACTCATCCCAGGGGTCGTGGTCGTGCTCCTGTGCGGCCATTGGTCCATTATCCCGCACAGGCCTGATCGCCCTTAGGCGACGCGGACGTCGATTTGGCCGGGGACGGCACCGTCGGCACCGAACACCAGGAGGCGGTTGGCGATTTTTTCGCTGAAGAAACGGTCGTGGCTGACCACCACGACCGCTCCGGGGAAATGCACGAGTGCCCGTTCCATGACCTGGGTACTTGACATGTCCAGGTGGTTGGTCGGTTCGTCCAGCAGCAGCACCGAGGCGCCGGACAGGAGGCACTGTGCCATGGCGACGCGGGCTTTCTGGCCGCCGGAGAGGTTTCCGATTTTCTGTTTGAGGTCGGCCTCGGAGAACTGGAACATCGCCAGGAACCGGTTGACCGATTTCTTCGTGGCGCTGAAGGCCAGGCTCTCAGGCAGCGCGTTGACCGCGTGGGAGACGGTATCGGCGTCGTCGAGGTCATCAAGCATCTGGTTGTAGGAGACGAAGCCCGGCCCCTTGGCCCAGGTCACCTGCCCGGCGTCGGGTTGCTCTTCGCCGGTCAGGACCCGCAGCAGGGTGGACTTGCCGCTGCCGTTGGACCCAAGGACCACGATCCGGTTTCCCTTGCGGATCTCAAAGCTCAGGTCATCGAACAGTGTCTTATCCCCGTAGGACTTCCCCAGCCCGTCCACCCGGCAGAGGATGTCCTTGACGTGCAGCCCGCCGTAGATCTCGGTGACAATCTGATCCACCGGCCGCGGTGTGCGGGACTTTTTGATCTTGGCGAGCTGGCTACCGAGCCCGCGGCTGGCCGCTTTCGCCGCCTCCCGGCGGTCGGCGATTCCTTCGGCTTCAAAGGCGAGCAGTTCGGACTCATGCACGAACTGCTGCTCAAGGGTCTTGAGGCGGAATTGTTTCTGGACGACGTATTCGCCGAAGTTGCCCGGGTATTCGTGCAGGTGGAAGTTCTCCACCTCGAGGATCCGCGTGACGACGGCGTCGAGGAATTTCCGGTCGTGCGAGACGATGATGGCTGCGCCTTTGAAGTCCCGGAACCAGCTTTCCAGCCATTCGACGCCGGCGACGTCCAGGAAGTTGGTGGGCTCGTCGAGGAGAAGCACGTCGAGGCCTTCGAGCAGGATCTTGGCCAGGGCGGCACGGTTGCGCCAACCGCCGGACAACTCATCAATCGCGCACCGGCGGTGTGCTTCGTCGAAGCCCAGGGTGGTGAGGACGGTGTCGATGCGGCGCGGGTAATCCCAGCCGTCGAGCCGTTCCATGTCCTCGAACAACTCGGCCTGCCGGCTGATGAGGCGGTCGAGTTCGGCGTCGGCGGGACCGGCTGCAATGGATACGTCGATGGCGGCCAGTTCGGCTTCCACCGCCTTGATCCCGGAGAACAGGGCATCGAGCACCTCGAGGATTGTGGCGTCCCCGTTAAGTTCGGAGAACTGCGAGAAATAGCCCACCTTGGTGCCCAGCTCCACTGTGACCACGCCGGTATCCGGCTGTACCTGGTCGAGGACCAGTTTGAGGATGGTCGTCTTGCCGGAGCCGTTCTTGCCGATCAGACCCACCCGGTCTCCGGCCTCGAGGCGGAAGAACGCTTCCCGCAGAATCTGGGTATTGTCGAAGCGCACGCTGACATCTTGCAGCCGGATCAGGCTCATGGGTAGTTCTCTTTCGGGGAAGGGTTCGTAAACGGCTGATGGCGCGGCGGGACGGCTGCTAACGGACGGCGAGCCGCCACAACGAGGTGACCTCGGCCGAGCGGGCGGCGAACAAGCGGTCGGTGGGATCGGACGCCTTGGCGTGGGTGGGCCGGGTGTCCAGACGCTCTACCACCTGCAGCCCGGCCGCCTCGATGGCGTCCAGCAACGCGCTCCGGGACCGCAGGCCCAGGTGTTCGGCCAGGTCCGACAGGACGAGCCAGCCCTCCCCGCCCGGCTCCAAATGGCGGGGAAGTTCTTTCAGGAAACGCAACAGCATGCGGCTGCCGGGGTCGTAGACGGCATTGTCCAGGGAGGAGTGCGGTGTGGCCGGAATCCACGGCGGGTTGCACACGATCAGCGGCGCACGGCCGGGCGGGAACATATCGCCCAGGACCGCCTCGGCACGGGCCTCCACGCCGAGGTTCCGGAAGTTCTCCGCGGCGCAGGCAATCGCGCGGGGTTCATTGTCCGTCGCCAGTACGCGGCGGACGCCGCGGCGGGCGAGCACGGCTGCCAGCACCCCGGTGCCGGTTCCGACGTCGAACGCCAACGCGTCGGAGGGAAGCGGTGCGGTGCCTACCAGATCCACATACTCGCTGCGGGTCGGGAAAAACGTGCCGTAGTGCGGATGGATGCGGCCCTGCAGGGCATCAACGTAGACCCCGTTCCGGCGCCACTCGTGGGCACCGATCGCCCCGACGAGCTCATGGAGCGAGACCACCGAGGGTTCGCTGATGCCCCCGTAGGCTTCTTCGGCAGCGGCCCGGATGTCCGGAGAGCGCCGAAGCGGCACCACCGGGCCCGGGTGAAGCGGAATCAACAGCAGCCCCAGGATGCGTGCCCGGTGCGAGCGGGACTGGCGGTGGCGGTAGAACTCGTCGGCCGGAGTGTCGGCGGACTTCTTTTTCCCGGAAGCCAGCCGCCGGTCCAAGGCGTTGAGGATTTGCCGCGCGTTGTGGAAGTCTCCGTGCCACAGCATGGCGGTGCCCTGGGACGCCATCCGGTTCGCCTGGTCAGCCGTCAGGGAGTCGGTCACCACCTCAACGCGTGCGGGCGCAGGCCTGCCATTGGCTGAACGCCAGCGCGCCGTCCGGACCTGGCCGGCGTCGGTCCAGCTCACGAAAGCGGGGTCATTCACTGCTGGCGCCGGCAGCGGCACGCAGGCCGGCGTCGGGGATGATTGAGGGCGGCCTGGCAGGGCGGTTGCGATAAGTGTTCCCATCCCAGCGTCCGGGGGCGGATCGGAGACTGTACCTCTCAGGATACAGGGCAGCCTCTGCCCGCAGCGCTCCGCCCAAACCCTCCACACGGCGCCCGCCCCAGAACCCCGCAGGCAGGGCCGGCGCCGGCAGACCCGGTCACGGGGCCATGCGGCTCCGGACGATTTCGCTGACGGCTTTCCCGTCAAAGCGTCCGGCGACCTCGGCGGTCACCGGCTTCATGACGGCGCCCAACTGGCGCATGGTCAGTGCGGTGCCATCGGCGGTGAGGGAGCCCACGACCTCGTCCACGATCGCCTCCACTTCGGCTGCCGTGAGTGCCTTCGGCAGGTAGGCCTCGATGATTTCCGCCTCGGCGATTTCCGCGGCCGCCCGGCTGGACTCCCCTGCCTCGGTGTAGATCCGAGCCGTGTCGCGGCGCTTGGCGGCTTCCTTCTGAAGAAGCGACGTCACCTGGGCATCGTCCAGCACGATCGGGGTCTTGCCGGACTTCTCGCGGGTCTCGATTTCGCCCAGGACGTTGCGCACCGTGGTGAGTGCGACCTTGTTGCGGTCCTTCATATGCCCGACGACGTCAGCGTGCAGGCGTTCTTTCAGGGTGGTCATGATTCTCCTCGTGTCACTGGACAGAATACCGGGCGGGCCCGTCCCGGCCCGTCGCGGTGTTCTGCCGAACTACTTGGCCGTGAGGACCGGGTTGACCGGTGCCTTCAGCGACTCCAGCTGCACGCCGGCGGTCCGTTTGAGCCCCGGAAGGATGGTGGCCGCCCAGTCGGAGCCCGTGCAGGTCACGGAAACCCTCGGAACGATGGTGCAGTTCACGCCCCAGGAGTTGACGACTTTGGTGACGTTGGGATCTCGCCAGGAAACGGACCAGCTGGCCGCTATCCGCCGGCCGGTGGCCTCGATAGTGGCAACGTACCCGCCCTTCCATGAGCTGGTGGCCTTCCAGGTCGCGCTGATGGACGCCCCGCCGGACGCAGCCGTGGGCGACGGCGTGGACGTGGGTTTGGGACTTGTTGTGGCCGTGGGTTTGGGACTGGCGGGAGCGGTAGGCGACGGCGCGGCGGTCACGCTAGCGGTCGGGGAAGGTAACGGTACCGGAACGGTGCCGGCCGGCCCCGGGGTGAGGATCGGTGCCAGGGCGGCGAGCTTCGCGGTTTCCTGCGTCCGCCAGTCGGCCTTCACGAGCCCGCCGGTGACGCCGGAATTGGGGTTGAAGGACCAGTAGGCGTAGCTCATCTTGTTGGTGGCGAGGTAGGAGACGATCGACGCCATCCACTGCTTGTCCGATTCAGTGGCCAGCGCTGAGCCAAATTCACCCAGCAGCACGGGGGCGATGCCCTGCTTCTGGATGTAGCCCCAGTTTTTGTCCCAGACGGACGGCAGGTTGGCCGGGTAGGCCGGGTCACTGAACCATTTCTGCGCGTACAGCGATGCCGGGTAGTCATGCGGGGAGTAAACCACGCGGTGGGGCGTGTTGAGCACGACGGGCTTGGCGCCGACGTCGGCGAGGCCGCCGCCCCACCAGGTGGCAGTTCCGTTGCCTTGGTTCTCGATTCCTTCGACGATGATCAAAAGGTTGGGGTTGGAGGCCAGCACGGCGTTGCCTCCCCGGGTGGCGGCTGCCTGCCAATCGGTGGCGGCAGTGCCACGGCCCCAGGTTGCCGCGCCGGCGGGTTCGTTGTGCAGGTCGGCCCCGATAACGGTGGGGTCGGCCTTGTAGCGGGTGGCGAGCATTTTCCAGTCGGCAATCCACTTGGTCTCCGGAACGGCGGACGTGTACCACAGCGGCGACTGGTCAGCGGAGCTGGGGCGGTGGCGGTCCAGGATGATCTTTAACCCGTTGGCCTTGGCGCGGGCGATGACCGTGTCCATAACGTCCAGCGGTCGTTTGCCCTCAAGGTTGTAGGCGCGGTTCGCCCAGTAGTTGACGCTGCCCTTGATCGAAGTCGCTGCCAGGCACTCATTGGAGAAAGGCAGGCGGACAGTGTTGAAGCCCATCGACTTGATGTTGGCCAGGGCCTCGTCGATGGTGAGTGTCCCCCAGAGACCGTGCGGGACACAGTCCGGGGTCTCGAGCCCGAACCAGGACGTGGCCTTGATGGTGTACGGGTTGTTGTTGGAATCCCTGATGACCCCACCGTCGGTGTGCAACCACCCGGTCGCAGCCGGCGCGGCCTCGACGGCCCGGTCAGCGGCGAAAGGCGCCGGGCCGGCGCAGCCCGAGACGGCCAGCAAACCGGTCAAGGCCGCGGCGGTCACAGCAACAGATGCGGCACCTCGACGCAGGCGCACCCGGGCGGTATCGAGGGGATGGTTGCTCCGCAAAGTTCCTCCGTATCCGGGACATCTGGCCCGTTCCAAGACATGCCCAGGCGGGCGCCGAGTCCACCTTGGCACAGGAACGGGACGACGGACGCCACGCCACCGCATATTTCTTTTGATTCGCGGCCCGTTCAGTTGGGGACCGTCTGCGGTGGGGGCGGCGAAAGACGGGCCTGCGGGCTCAGAGGCCGCTGCGTCCCGCCCACAGTCCGTGCAGCAGGGGAAGCACGGACACGATCATCAGGGCGTTGCCGAATGCCGTGTCGTCCGCGCGGACCACGGAACCTGCGATGAGAAGCGCGCCAAAAACCAGTACCGATGCCGTTCGCCGGGCCGTGCGGTCAAGCCGTTTCACCTGTTGCTCGAGGCGCGGATTGGCCACGGCCAGCGACCCGTCCTCCGCCCGGGTCAGCAGCCCGTCCAGCCGTTTGGGCAGGCCCAGAGCCAGTCCGGCGGCGTCGAGTGCCTGCTGGGCCACGTCCTGCACGATGTTTCCGCGTTCGTCGCGCAGCAGTTGCGCCGCGTAGGGTTCGACCGAGTCCCACAGGTTGAACCTTGCGTCCAGGGAACTGCACACCCCCGAGGTCAATGACATCGCCCTGATGATGAGCAGGAAGTTTTCCGGCAACTGGAACGGCAGCGAGCGGACGACGTCGCCGAACTCCACCGCAAAGTCCCGGAACTCCCGGGGGTCCACTTCGCGGAGCTCAGCGAAGCCCATGCCACCGAACCGGGCGAAGAGGTGCGTCATCGCCCGCTCGAGCTCGACCGTGTCCGCCGAGGGCAGCAGGACACCCACGTTCCGGATCGCGGCCACCAACCCCTTTCCGTCACGCGAGGCGGCCGCCAGGAGCAGCTTCCGCAAGCCACTGCGCGTGTTTGTGGGAACCTCGCCCATCATGCCGAAGTCGATGAAGGTCAGCTTCCAGGGGTGCGGCGCGGCGGGATCGGCTACCGGAGTGACAAAGATGTTGCCCGGGTGTGGATCGGCGTGGAAGAAGCCGGTTGTAAACATCTGGTCGAACATGACCGAGGCGAATACCGGAGCGACCTGCGCCGGATCAATGCCGGCTGCCAGCAACGCCTCCGCGTCCGTAATCTTGATCGCCGTGACATCTTCGAGGGTCAGCACTCGGCGGGTGCTGCGCTCCCATACGACTGCGGGTACGTCCACCCGGCGGTCATCGGCAAACTCGACGGCGAACCGCTCGGAGTTTGCCCCCTCGTGCAGGTAGTCGATCTCCTCCAGGCTGGTCTGTGCAAACTCCTCCACCAGCGCGGGCATGTCGGCCCGATTGGAGATCAGGCGGACGTGGCTGAGCCAGCCGCCGACTTTGCGCAGGGCGGCCAGGTCGACGTCGACGATGGCGTCGATGCCCGGGCGCTGCACTTTCAGCACAACACCTTCAAGTCCGGTGTCGGCCGCATCGCGGGGAAGGAGCCGTGCCCGGTGCGCCTGCCCCAGGGACGCTGCTGCGATGGGGATCTCTTCGACCGAGGCGAACAGCTGTTCCAGTGGGGCGCCCAGCTCCGCCTCGGCGAGCTTGCGGATGGCGGAGAACGCCACCGGCGGGACTTCGTCCTGCAGTCCCTCCAGTTCCTTGGTGATCTCGGGCGGCAGCACGTCGAGCCTGGAGGACAGGAACTGACCCACCTTGATCATGAGGCCGCCCAGCTCCACCGCAAGTACGTGAAAACGCTGAGCGAACCGCAGCATCCTCTTGGCCCTCGTCCGCTCGGCAATCCAGCCCATTCCAAGGCGCGGGAGGAACAGCTCGAACCACCAGGTCACCGCCAGATTCCAGGCGGCGAAGCGCAGGATACGGCGGTAACGGGCACGGGTGTCCCCAGCGCCGGAGACCGGATCTACGCGGTCCCGGCGAACCGACGTCACCCCCGTCAGCCCTGGGCGAGAATTGCGTACAGCCGGCGGCGGGCGTCGTCGAGCACCGCCACGGCCTCCTGCACCTGCTCGGGAGTGCCGGTGCGGCCCACCTGCGACGCGGCCTGCGCGAGCTCGACGCCCGCCTTGGGCAGGGCCGCGAACCCGCTGCCGGACGCCGGACCCGATGCCTCCCACGGCGCCGAGGTACCGGCGCCGGCCACCTCTTCGCGGCCGGCGTCGGTCAAGGAATAGATCTTGCGGCCGTTGGATTCCTCGGCACGGATGAACCCCTCGTCGGCCAGAAGCTGCAACGTGGGATAGACGGACCCGGCGCTGGGCTTCCAGCTTCCGCCGCTGCGCTCCTCGATTTCACGAATGATCTGGTAGCCGTGCATCGGCCGTTCCGCAAGCAGCGCCAGCACGGCCGAGCGCACCTCGCCCCGCCCCGCCCGGGAACCTGTCCGCTTCTCGAACCTTGAACGCAGCTCTTCGACGGCCTGCCACATGCTGTCGACATTGTTGCCGCGGAATCCGCCTGCCGGGTATGAATTGCGCATCATGCTCTCCTCGGGACATCGTGAACGATATATAACGATAGTCAACGATACATCCGGGAATTCCTGAAATCAAGAGTCGTGCCGGTTACCCCGACGACGAGATATGCCTGCTGGTCCATTCAGTGACCGGCCGCAGCGAACGCTCCCCGGAAGGAGCCGTCGTACTGGGTCAAACGCCCGCGCCCCGAGCTTTCCAGACCCACGACGTCAAGGCCGCCGTTGCCGGTCAGGGTGATCCCGGCCAGCAACACACCCGCCAGCCCGGACAACACACTCAGACCGGCCCCGCCGGGTACGCTCCCCCGCGTCATTCAAATGCCCGACATGACATCATGGGCACTCGCTTCTCGACCGTCAGTCGCTAAAAAACGGCTCTCATTTCACCATCCGATAATCCTGCACAGATGGGGTTTCACTCCGGATTCCCTTAGTCACTACTCGCGAGAACCAGCCAATATCAAAATCGTATTCACTGCCAGGCTTGAAAGACGCAGCAACCTCGTCTTGATTGTCAAAAGTCACCCTCGGAGACACATAGATACTTCCGCAGTTCGCCGTCTCAACGAAAACCCCCGCCGTCGATGCCGAACCCCTAGATCCGCCAGAACTCGTTTCCGGTTTCGCGGTGAGTATTTCGCAACGGATAGTCTCGACACCGATCGAATCCCATACGGAAAGCAGCAAAACAAAAGCACCGAACCCGAGAACTAAGACTCCCAGCACGTTCCAATACCACTTCAACGTCGGCCGCTTGGGTATACGCCCCGAATCGTCGTCCGTCTTAACCATTCCATCTCCCATTCCGATCACCAGCCACTCGCACGACATCCACTCCCGGGCCCAGCGGAACCGTTGGCAAACCCCTGGACCGCGCCGTTTAACAAATCCTCGCGCCTAGCATCACTTGGCTGCAGTCCCGTATTGACCGCACCAACGACAGACCCACCTAACCGATTCGTTAGGTCCTCCGTCAAAATTGATCCCCAGTTATAGGGTGCCCCAGCGGGCTGACCGCTTGAGACTGGACCCGTCCACCCCGGAAGGCGGTTGGCAACATTGTTTCCGAATGATGTTCCAAGCTTACTGAACACAGCAGAGCCGCCAGCTGCGGTCACGAAACCGGTGCCGGCCGTGGCGAAATACCCATTGATCGTCTGGACTTCATTATCGTCCAAAGCGTAAGACACCACATTGCTGCCTGAACCGCCCGTGCCTGCGGCCAGGGAGGACCGGACCACGGAGCTAAGCAATACAGCGTTGCTCGTGGTCACCACGCGTGAGGTTGAACCCGCCGAAGTCGCCACGCGGGCAGCGTTCGCCCCCCGCGCCAGAAATCCCCCCGCGGTGCCACCAAGCCCACCACCGACAGCACCAATAGCTGCATCTTTCCAGATCCGGTTCATATTGACGGCGGCCGTGGCCGATCGCGATGACGCCCCACTCCGGGCAGCCGCTGAGGGTTTCGCCGGTTTCGACGCGTAGAAACCGGCCGTTCTCGGTTGCCGTGACGGAGCTGATGTCGATGCCCTCGACACCGAGCAGAGTATCGGCGCGTGTGCACCAGCGGCTACCGGAACAAGACAGAGAGTTATTCATGTCAGGGTCTCTTCTGGGTATTGGTTGCTTGGTCGCTACCAATTCAAAGAGGCCCTGACCTCTTTCCCCTGCATCACGCCGCACCGAAAACGGCCGACGCCGCGGCGGCACTATCAGACCGCCCTAACCACGCTCATCCGCGAAGGGCCCAATAACACGCCACTAAGAATGAAGGCATCCCTTACCGGGTGCTCAGCTTTCTTTGGTAAGAACTAGCCGGCAGGATACCCGCCAGAAACCAGAATTGATTGCCCCATGATCCACTGGCCAACGACAGCAGCCAAAACAATTCCGGTTCCGAGGATATACAACCCAACGCGCGACCCCTTTCGCATCTGATGCGCATCAGACTTTTTTCCTCCACGCCAGAATCCGAAGAGGACTACCAGACAGGAGAGCATTGCGATCTGCATAGGAATTCTGTTCCCGCTCCGGTTGTACTTTCCGTCATACGGCATCCGAGTGCCCCAAGGAACATTCATAAACACAAATATGGCAATTCCGACACAGACCACGAATCCGACCGCGCAGAGAGCACGTATAGACTTCACGGCGGTCTTCCCTGAAAAACGGGTAAGAGCAGCGCCGCCGGCACCATCGAAGATCATCTCGGGAACGCCGTATTCTTCCCCACTTATGAGATTGTCCCCTGACCCTCCAGCCACCGAGCCTCCTGCGCCTACTGTGTACTGAATCGCCTTCGAGAAATAGCCAGTCCCGGCTAGGTGTCCAGATTGGGATCCCACCACGCCGCTGACGAAACCATTTGCATTAGCCCCGCCGATGCCCCGCAACGACCAGTCTTTTTGAGGATTCGTCACAAAGTACATTCCAGTGTTCCCCGCACTGCCGGATATTCCGTTGGTGACTGCAGCCCTGACCATCTGTTGCCCCGGCAACCCGGCTCTTCACGGTTCGTGGGGAAATAGTTCCCTGAGATGAGTGTCATGCCGCCGTCCGGACGGCACTTCTCAAGAGAATAACCGATTTGTAGTTAGCGGCGTTGCGGTACCCGCGGGCGGCGCGTTTGATGTTCTTGATCGAAGTGTTGTTGGCCTCGACCTTTCCCGTTGTCGCGCCGGTAATGATCAACACCTCGATCTCTTTCCACCACCGGCAGACGGTGCGGTAGAGCCTGTTGGTCTCCGGCCGTCCGGCCGCCTTGACCAGGTCCTCGAGTACCTCCTTCGCCGCCTCGGCGTCCTGCAGCGAGCCGGTGCGAAGCAGGGCCCTGAGCTGTTCCTTGACCTTCCAGACCGTCTGGAGGGTGCCGGTCGGATCATCAACAGCGAAGACTTCCTCGAGTCGGTGGGCGGCCCTGCAGCTGAGCGTGTCGCCGGCGCGCAGAAGCAGCATGCGGTGGGCCCAGGCCTTGTCCACGGCCCGGCCGCGTCTGCCCTTGACCTGCTGGGAGAGGTTCTGCCGGGTCTCCGTCATGGCCTGGTTCGCCAACGAGATCAGGTGGAAGTGATCGACCGCGACAGCGGTACGGGGAAGCCACATCCGCAACGCCTTGCGGAACGCCGCGGACGGATCGATCGCGACGACCTGCACGCCGAGGCGCCAGTCGAGCGGGCGGGCGAAGAGCCAGTCCCCGACGCCCTTGTGGTCCCGGCCGTCCACGACGCCCAAGACCTGTCCGGTGTCCAGATCCACGATCGTGGTCATCCACGGCTCGAACCGTGTCCAGGACTTCGTTGACGGGTCCTGGAAGTAGCGCACGGACCGGAACCGGTGCTCATCGATGCCGAGCATCCGGGGCCTGAGCTCGTCCACGTCCGGCAGCCGCAGCAGGCAGGCCTCCGTCACGGAGGCCCGGACCATCCACCAAGACACAGCGAAACCGGCAGCTGTCTCAGAGACGGCCCTGCCCGAGCGGATGACGGCGTCCACGAGCTGATCCCGGAGCCTGCTCGTGGAGCGGGCACGGCGCGGAACCTGGGCCGTGGATTCGAAGAACGACAACCTCTCGCACGCCGGCTCGTCGCAATACCAGCGGTACTTGGACCAGAGCACGTCCACCGGCCCGGCAACCGGGATGTCGCGGAGCCGCTGGTAGCGGCGTTCCTTCCGCCGCAACGCGATGACCCCGCAGCTCGGACAGCCAGGCAGCTCGTCAGTCTCGACAACGACCTGCCGCCGGCCAGCGGCCATGGTGGTGGAAATGACTCGGTAGTCGGGCAGGTTGAAGAGGATGGTGGCAGCGTCGGCTGCCACCCCGGTAGGCTCGTTCAAGGCTCGTGGTCCTGTTCCAGGTTGAATGCTTAGACACACTCATCCCAACAGGGCCACGGGCCCCTTTGTCTTCAACGACACGAACTCAATTCCCCACCAACCACGAAGAGCCGGCAACCCCGACACATAGCTCCCGGCCCCCGCACAGACGCGGGAGATCCCCGAAGTCACGGCAGACCCGACACGCGAACCGACGCTCGATACTGCGGTACCGACCCTAGTGGCACCAAAAGCAGCCGCCACCCTGCCGACCGGCGCCGAGGCAGTCAATGCTTTAGCCGCGAGGGCCGCACCGCCCCCAACAGCACCGGCGGCGCCACCAAAATTCCTATCGCAAATGCCGGTGCCATGGCTAGGAGAGTCCAGGTCCCACGCACAAAGCGAATAAGCGACGACGAACTCTGCATATCTCTCATATGCCTAATCACCTGTAACCAGAGACCTCCATTGACCCGTCCTCGATGTCAGTGAGTCTTTTACCGGATGCCCAATTTTCCTGCCACAACAACTACTTCCTCGAACCGTTCTGCCTGCGGACGCCCGGCACCGATTCAGTCACTCACCGGCGCCGGGGGCGCGGCCCAGTAGGATCGGTGGCGTAGGGGGGGTGTCCCTATGTTCTTTGTCAAGCTGGTTGGGTGGTTTTCGGAGATTGGGGTTTGCCGGGTTTTTGGGCAGGAGGGAGTGGTCGGTGGC
>NZ_JAXCHX010000020.1:0-77210 GCF_035984855.1 Arthrobacter sp. MP_M4 | reverse complement strand
CCCGCACGGGAAGCGGACTGCTTCAACTCAACCTTCGCGAGCTCAACTTCCTGCCGCATCAACGTCGACATATCCCGGGTCACATCACCCAACAAATCACCCAACGACGACGACTCAGCCTTCGCCTGCGCCGGCGTCGAAGGCAGTTCGCTGCTCATCGACGGCCGCCGTCAAAGGGATCGTCGCGGAGCGGATCCGTAAGCGGGTCGGTCACGACGGGCTCGGTGCCCCAGGCGCCCTGTCCGCTGCGTCCGGCCAACGGTTCGGTCTCGAGGGCACTGGGCGGATAGGTGTCGGCGAAGCCCGCCGTCGTGGTTGCCGGGGCGGGCATCTGGACCGGCGGCGGCGGCACGGCCATGCCGGTGTCCTGAACCCTGATGCCTGTGCCTGCGGTGGCGTTGGCTGCGTCCGGCGCACCAGCGCTGAGGCTGCGGCTGAGCCGGCCAGCGAGAACACCGGCTCCGGCTGCGATCATCAAAAAGGTGCCGGGACGCTGACGGGCAAATGACTTTACCTCGGTCAGCAACGACCCGGGATCGCGGCCCTCGAGCCAGCCGGCGACGGCGGACGACCGCTCGGCGACCTGGCGCACGAGGTCTGCGGCGACGCCGGGCTCCTCGGACGCGTCGGCCATGGTGTGCAGTTCCGTGGATACGGAGCGCAGGCCCTCGGCGACCTTCTGCTGCTGCGTGCCGGCCTGATCCGTCAGGTCCGACTTCGCCTGGTTCAGGAGATCCTTGGCGTTGGTCTTCACCTCGGTCGCGACGTTGGCGGCTTCGGTCTTGGCCGTCGAGGCCACTGACTGGGCTGAATCGGCGGCCTGGCGCTTGACGTCGGCAGCCTCGTCCTTGACGGCGTCAGTCTTGGACGTTCCGTCGGTGGTGTCTTCGGCGGTGTGCCCGCCGTTGGCTGCCCGCGGGAACGTGGTCTCTGCCCGAAGGGGATCCTGCTGCGTGGCGGTGGGATTGCCGAAGCTACCGTCCTGGGGCCATTGGTTCTCTGTCATCTTCGCTCTCTTTTCAAGATCGGCTGCTGATCACGAACCAGCAATATCTGGAGAGACAATAGTAAGCATGATTACTAACAAATAGTAAGTACCCTTTCCATCGTTTTTTGAAACGACAGATTCAGGCTTCGCGCGCATGCGGCACGAAGGGTCCACCCCGGGGAGCGTGGCCCTGCCGGGGTCAAGCTGCGGCGGTGAGGCCCGTTCCGGCCGGTGAACTAGGCTGGAAAGATGAGCGAAACGGTAGGCGACTAGTGGCCAAGCGGGGCAGGGCCGCCGGCCGCAACACCGCCGAGAGGATCGCCGGAGTGGTGGATTTGCCGAAGGGCGGTCGCCCCGAGGGCCCGGTGGAGGGTGTCTACTATATCGACACCGGTGACTGCGAACTGATCGCCGACCAGGACAACTCCACGGGCTGGCTGCTGCGGATCAATGGCGTCATGAGTTCCCACATCGACCTGGCCGATCCGCTGTTCCTCGACTTCGAGTACATGCGCTGGATTGCGGCCCTGGTGGAATCGCGGTGGCCGCGGGAAGCCCGGACCAGGCTGCGGGCTCTGCATCTTGGCGGCGGGGCGTGCTCACTGGCGCGCTATTTCCACGCCGCCTATCCGGAAGCCCGCCAAGTGGTGGTGGAACTCGACGGGAAGCTCGCCGAGTTCGTCCGCGGCTGGTTCGACCTGCCAAAGGCGCCGCTGATGCGCCTGCGGGTGGGGGAGGCCCGCGAGGTCACCGAGAGCCTGACTCCGCAGACCCGGGACCTGATCATCCGGGACGTCTTTGCCGGTTCAGTGACGCCGCGTCCGCTCACCACACGGGAATTCAACGAACACGCGCAGCGCGTCCTGGCGCCCGGCGGGATCTACATAGTGAACTCCGGTGACGCGCCTGACCTCAGGAACGCCCGCGAAGACGCCGCGACCATTGCGGACACCTTCAAGCACACCATGATCATCGCCGACCCGGCCATGCTCAAGGGCCGGCGTTACGGGAACATGATCATGGCCGGCAGTGATCTTCCGTTCGACGGCGACCCCGGACTGGCGCGGCGGCTGCTGGGCGGCGCGGTGCCAGCCCACATCTGGGACGACGCCAAGGTGAGGGCATTCGCCGCCGGTTCCCCGGTGCGGCGCGACCCGGACACGGTGGGCCCGCCGCTGCCGTCGGCTGCTGTCTAGCGGCCGGCCAGCGGCCGGAAAATGCCTGCGGAGCGCGCTAGGAGGCGGGGCCGCCCCGGCCGAGCAGTGCCTTCCGGTGCGCCTTCGTTTGTTCGCGCAGCGCGTGCACCACGGCGGCGACGGCGGGCCGGCGCATGGAGTCGGGCCGGAGCACCATCCAGTACGGCAGCAGTTCGGCAAACTCCTCCGGCAGCAGCCGGACCAGGTCCGGATGCAGGTCCGCCGCGAAACACGGCAGGAATCCGATCCCCGCGCCGGCGCGGGTCGCTTCGACATGAACGAATACGTTGGTGGAACTGAGGCCGTCGCGCATGGTCGGGACAAGCCGGCGCGGGGCATCAAGATCGTCCACCTGAAGCATGGAATCCACGAAGTACACGAGAGAATGTTTGGTCACTTCCTCGACGGTGGTGGGGGTGCCGTACTCGGCGAGGTAGTCCCGGGAAGCGTACATGCCGAGCATGTACTCGCCGAGCCGGGCCGCCGCGGCCCGGTGCACCTGGGGTTCCCCCACCACCACTTCAATGTCCAGTCCTGAGCGCTGCTGGAGTGCCCGGCGGGTCACCGTGATGATCTCGACACTGAGGCCGGGATGGTCCCGGCGCAGCCGTGCCACCGCCGGCGCCGCAATGTAGGCGCTGAAGCCGTCCGTGGCAGTCATCCGGACCACGCCGGTGATCGGGTCCGGGACCCGGCCCGGCAGTTCGAGGGTCCGGATCGCAGCTTCCACGCGCTCCGCCACCTTCACTGCTTCCGCCCCCAGATCCGTCAGCTCCCAGCCGCCGGAGGCACGCGAGAGCACCCGGCCGCCCAGAGCCTTCTCCAGCGCCGCGATCCGCCGCGACACTGTGGTGTGGTTCAGTCCCAGTGACTGCGCCGCCGTCGTGAACTTTGCGGAGCGGGATACTGCCAGGAGCACGAGCAGGTCATCGGGGTTGGCGTTCATATCTGCAATTTTGCACACAAGGGGTGCTGGTTTGACCATTGAATCACCCACTTTGTGCGGCAATACTCAGTAAAGCCGCTCAGCGCTGTGCGTTGCACCTCTTCTGGGCTGTGGAAGACCGCCGAGACGAGGAGTGCAGACATGGAGAGCAGCTTGAACGGGCGCAAGGCCCTGGTGACGGGGGGAGCCGGCGGGATCGGCGCTGCAAGCGTCCGTGCCCTCGCCGCACGGGGTGCCAAGGTGGTCATCGCGGATGTCGATGAGGCCGCCGCAGCGGCCCTCGCCGATGAGGTCGGCGGCACCTCCTGGGCGGTTAACCTGCTGGACGTGGCCGCTCTTGAGGCCCTGAGCCTGGACTGTGACATCCTGGTCAACAACGCGGGCATCCAGCGGATCAGTCCGATCGAGGACTTCGACCCCGCGGATTTCCGCCGCATCCATACCCTGATGCTGGAAGCGCCATTTCTGCTCATCCGCGCCGCCCTGCCCCACATGTATGCGAACAACTACGGCCGGATCGTGAACCTGTCCTCGGTGCACGGACTGCGGGCCTCGCCCTTCAAGAGTGCCTACGTCTCCGCCAAGCATGGCCTGGAGGGCCTGAGCAAGGTCACAGCCCTGGAAGGCGGAGCGCACGGCGTCACATCGAACTGCATCAACCCGGGCTACGTCCGCACGCCTCTCGTCGAATCCCAGATTGCCGACCAGGCCAAGGTGCACGGGATCCCGGAGTCAGAGGTCCTCGCCAAGATCATGCTGACCGAGTCCGCCGTGAAGCGGCTCGTCGAGCCGGAGGAAGTCGCCTCGCTCGTGGCCTGGCTGGCATCCGATGACGCCGGCATGGTCACCGGTGCCAGCTACACGATGGACGGCGGCTGGTCGGCCCGGTAGCCGGCCGGTCCCGGACCGGGTCTTCTCAGTCCGTTGTCTTCTCGTCCTCGTCCGGGATGGCGGGTTCGGTGGACCGGCGGATGTAGTCGTTGACGGCGTCCTCGGGAACCCGGAACGATCGGCCCACCCGGACGGCGGCGATGGCGTGGGCCTTCACCAGCCGGTAGACGGTCATCTTGGAAACCCGCATGGCGGCTGCAACTTCCGCGATAGTCAGGAAATGCGAAGAGACGTTTGCTGAGCTCATATCCTCTGGCCTGTCCACTAGTCGGGGTACCGGAGTTGCCGGAAGTCATAGAACACGACGTCGCCCGGCGCGCCGCCGGCGGTCCGAAGCCCGACATAGGGGGCATCGATAGTTACCACCGTGCCCAGGTGCCGGCCGTTGAATGGATCGTCGCCGACCACCACCTGGCCCGCCCGGAACGGGACCCGCGGTGTTCGTGCCCGGCCCACCCTTTCAGACAGGAAACTGGCCATGCGGCCTCGTTCGCGCTGGACCTGCGCAGAAGCTGAAGACTCCATCGGAACCACTCCCTCGAAAGGCGGGCCCGCCTGATTTCCAGCGCGCCCGGGCCGGTTGCGGATTGGCCCCCCACCGGCTCTCCAGCCGGTCCGCTCCGCCGTGAAGCCACTGTAGCTCCTAAGCGCTTGCGTCACACGAGTAACTTCCACCGCTTACGGACCGGCCACCACTTGGGGCGCAGGGGGTAACTACTTGTTTCCACCTTCTCAGCCGGCGCTCCGCAGGGCGACCGCCATGATGGCGGCGGTCGTGCCGCACCCCCGGTGCCGGACCGGCAATCATTGTCCGGTATTCCAGACGGCAGGCACGGCTCGGGACAGTTCGCCGCCGCCGCCTGGGCGCATGATTAAGTACGGGATACCGGACACCGCGCAGCAGAAGAGGATCCATGCCAAGCACCAGCGTCACCCCGGGGACCACCGAAACGGGACCCCGGGCCGCCCGGGCGAAGGCTGCCTCCAAGGTTCCGGCAGCCGAAAACACCCTGCGCATCCTTAAGCTTCTCGCCTCCAAACGGGGGCCGATGGCGGCCTCGAACATTGCCACGGCGCTGGCGCTGCCGCGCTCCAGCGTCTATCACTTGCTGGGTGTGATGGAGGCCAACGGTTTCGTCCTGCATCTGCACGAAGAGCAGCGCTACGGGCTTGGGATCAGCGCCTTCGAGCTCAGTTCGGCGTATTCGCGGCAGGAGCCGCTGTCACGCCTGGGCAGGCCGTTGCTGGCGGCTCTGGTGGACGTCATCGGCGAGAGCGCGCATCTCGCCGTGTTGCACGGCCGCGACGTTCTCTACATCGTCGAGGAGCGGGCTAAGAACCGCCCCTCGCTGGTGACCGACGTCGGTGTGCGGCTGCCGAGCCACCTCACCGCGAGCGGGCGGGCCATCCTCGCTGCCCTGCCGAAATCGCAGGTCCGGGCCCTTTACCCCAACGCCGCAGCGTTCACAGCCCGGCACCAGACCGAGTCGCCCATTCTGAAGTACTCGGCGCTGTCCACCCACCTGGACCAGGTCCGGCTGCGCGGCTATGCCACCGAACACGGGGAGGTCACGCCGGGCTTTGGCTCGATCGCAGCCGCCGTCACAGACCACGTGGGCTGGCCCACCGCCGCTGTAGCGGTGACCTTCCTCGAAGACAAGTTGCCGCCCCAGGAGTGGCCGGCCCTCGCCGCCCGGGTGCGGAAGGCCGCGGACGAACTGTCCGTCAGGATCCACGGCCGGCCCTCCGCCTGAACGTTCCTCCCGCCGGCCCGTTGCGCTATCACTTACGGTTCCTATCCACGCGTTTTAAGGACCGGGAGTGATAGCGCAACGTACGGTGACGTCGTCCAGCGTCGGGGTCTGGAATCCCGGACAGAGCCCGCCCGCACCCACTGTTTCCGGGGCCGGGCACAGGCTTTAGTTGATACAGAACCCCCTACCCGAGAACTATCAAGACAACGAGGAGTCCTCATGGCACCCGCCGATTTCACCACCGGTGCCCGCCCGGTCAAAGCCGCCCGCGGCACCGAGCTCACCGCCAAGAGCTGGCAAACCGAAGCGCCGCTGCGCATGCTGATGAACAACCTCGACCCCGAGGTCGCGGAGCGCCCGGATGACCTGGTGGTCTACGGCGGCACCGGCCGCGCCGTCCGTTCCTGGGCTGCATTCGACGCGATCACCCGCACCCTGGAGACACTGGAAAAGGACGAGACACTGCTGGTCCAATCCGGCAAGCCCGTCGGAGTCTTCCGCACCAATGAGTGGGCCCCGCGCGTGTTGCTGGCCAACTCCAACCTCGTCGGCGACTGGGCGACGTGGCCTGAATTCCGTCGGCTCGAGGCCGAGGGCCTGATGATGTACGGGCAGATGACGGCCGGGTCCTGGATCTACATCGGCACCCAGGGCATCCTGCAGGGCACCTTCGAAACGTTCGCCGCGATTGCCCGCAAGCTCACCGGCGACGACGAGGGTACCCTCGCCGGTACCCTCACGCTCACCGGCGGCTGCGGGGGAATGGGCGGTGCGCAGCCGCTCGCCGTGACGCTCAATGACGGCGCCTGCCTGATTGTTGACGTCGACGAAAGCCATTTGCGCCGCCGGGCCGGAAAGCGCTACCTCGATGAGGTGGAAACCGACCTCGACGCCGCCATCGCCAAGGTCATGGCGGCCAAGGCCGAGCGCCGCGGCTGGTCCGTGGGCTACGTCGGCAACGCTGCCGAGGTCTTCCCGGAGCTCCTGCGCCGCCACAACGCCGGCGAGCTCACGGTCGACATCGTCACGGACCAGACGTCCGCGCACGACCCCCTGAGCTACCTCCCCGAAGGCATCACGGTCGAGGAATGGCACCGCGAGGCCGCAGCTGACCCGGAGGGCTTCACCAAGAAGGCCCAGGCCTCCATGGCCAGGCATGTGGCGGCCATGGTCGAGTTCCAGGACGCCGGTGCTGAAGTGTTCGACTACGGCAACTCCATCCGCGATGAAGCCCGCAAGGGCGGCTACAACCGCGCCTTCGAATTCCCCGGCTTCGTCCCGGCCTACATCCGCCCGCTGTTCTGCGAGGGCATGGGCCCGTTCCGCTGGGTGGCACTCTCCGGTGACCCGGAGGACATTGCCGTCACGGACGCGGCCATTAAAGACCTCTTCCCGGAGAACAAGCACCTGCACCGCTGGATCGACGCCGCCGCCGAGCGCGTCGAGTTCGAGGGCCTGCCGGCCCGCATCTGCTGGCTGGGCTACGGCGACCGCGCCAAGGCCGGGCTGCTGTTCAACTCACTCGTCAAGGAGGGCAAGGTCAAGGCGCCCATTGTGATCGGCCGCGACCACCTCGACTCCGGCTCCGTGGCGTCCCCGTACCGCGAGACCGAAGCCATGGCCGACGGCTCCGACGCCGTCGCCGACTGGCCGCTGCTCAACGCCCTGCTCAACACCGCCTCCGGCGCCACCTGGGTCTCCATCCACCACGGCGGCGGCGTCGGCATCGGCCGCTCCATCCACGCCGGCCAGGTCTCGGTGGCCGACGGAACCGACCTCGCCGCGCAGAAGCTCGAACGCCTGCTCACCAATGACCCCGGCATGGGCGTCATCCGCCACGTCGACGCCGGTTACGACCGCGCCGTCGACGTCGCCAAGGAACGCGGCGTCCGCATCCCCATGTTGGAGTCCGACAACTCCGCACAAGCACAGAAGTAGGAACCATGGCTGTCCCCACGAACTCCCTGACCTCGCAACTCCCCGCCGGCTCCCAGCCTTCGCAAGCCCAGGCCGGCTCCCTCGCCGGCCGGGACCCACGGCCAGGAAACCCTGTCGGCGTGGCTCCCACCCACTCATCACTTACCGTCACCCTCGGATCCAGCGGCGTAACCGCGGAGGACGTCGTCGCCGTCGCCCGCCACGACGCCCGGGTGGCCATTGCCCCGGACGCGCTGGCGGCCGTGGCCAAGGTCCGCGCCCACATCGACAGCCTTGCCTCCAGCGATGTGCCGGCCTACGGCATCTCCACCGGATTCGGAGCCCTGGCCAACCGGCACATTCCGAACGAACTGCGCACCCAGCTGCAGAAGTCACTGATTCGCAGCCATGCCGCGGGCATGGGCCCCGCCGTGGAGCGCGAGGTGGTCCGCGGCATCATGTTCCTGCGCGCCAAGACGCTCGCCTCCGGGCGGACCGGCGTCCGCCCCGTGGTGCTCCAGACCATGGTGGATGTGCTCAATGCCGGCATCACCCCGGTGGTCCGCGAATTCGGCTCCCTCGGCTGCTCGGGTGACCTCGCACCGCTGTCCCACTGCGCCCTGGTCCTGATGGGCGAAGGCGAAGCCACCGGCCCGGACGGGAAACTGTACGGCGCCAAGGGCGGGCGGCCGGTCGCTGAACTCCTCGCCGAGCACGGGATCGAGCCTGTCATCCTGGCCGAAAAAGAGGGCCTGGCCCTGGTCAACGGCACCGAGGGCATGCTGGGCATGCTGCTGATGGCCATTGCGGACCTCCGGCAGCTGCTCACGACGGCGGACATCACCGCCGCGCTCAGCGTCGAGGCGCTGCTCGGCACGGATCAGGTGTTCCTGCCTGAGCTGCACGCGGCCCTCCGGCCGCACCCGGGCCAGGCCGCCGCCGCGGACAACATGCTCCGCGTCCTGTCCAACTCCCCGATCGTGGCCTCGCATCGGATCAACGACACCAAGGTCCAGGACGCCTACTCGCTGCGGTGCGCACCCCAGGTGGCCGGCGCCGTCCGCGACACCGTGGACCACGCAGCCCTGGTCGCCTCCCGGGAGCTGGCCGCCGCGATCGACAACCCCGTGGTCCTGCCGGACGGCCGCGTCAGCTCCAACGGCAACTTCCACGGCGCCCCCGTGGCCTACGTGCTGGACTTCCTGGCCATCGCCGTCGCCGACCTAAGTTCCATTGCCGAACGCCGGACCGACCGGATGCTGGATCCGGCCCGCTCGCATGGACTGCCGGCGTTCCTGGCCGCGGATCCCGGCGTCGACTCCGGGCTGATGATTGCCCAGTACACCCAGGCCGGGCTGGTCTCGGACAACAAGCGGCTGGCCGTCCCGGCGTCGGTGGATTCGATCCCGAGCTCCGCGATGCAGGAGGACCACGTGTCGATGGGCTGGCACGCGGCCCGCAAGCTCCGCCGCGGCGTGGAGAACCTGCGCCGGGTTCTTGCGATCGAACTCGTGACGTCGGCACGTGCACTGGACATCCGGACACAGCTTTCCGGCGGCGAACTCACGCCGGGACCAGCGGGGACCGCCGTGGTCGCCGCCCTGCGCGAGGTGGTCGAGGGCCCGGGCACAGACCGGTTCCTCTCGCCTGAGCTGGAAGCGGCGGACCTTCTGGTTGCCTCGGGCAAGGTGCGGGCGGCGGCCGAATCCGCCGTCGGAAATCTCGCCTGAGGGAAAAGAATCTGCGGCGGGAGCGGCGATTTGCCGCTGCCACCGAAATAGTGCCCGCACCGCGGGCAGGGTCCTGCGAAGTGTAGTAGGAATGAAGAATCACACCAATGACGTTGTGAGAAAGAACATATACAAAGGGGTAGAAGTTCATGAAAGCACGCGGGACGGTCCTGTCCAAGCGCACGGCGTCGGCCAACATCGTCTTCGACTGGCGGGGCCTCGCGGCCGGTGACCGGGTCGAAATCCTCAAGCACGCCCAGGTTTTGGCGGCCGGTTCGGTCGAGGAGGTTTCAAGCAGCGGCAATGTTCTCTGGCTCGTCCCGGCGGACCCGTCGGTTCCACCAGCACCCGCCGAGACCCGGCTGTTCCTGAAATCCGACGGGGTGGAGGTGCGGCGCAGCTAGCCGCAATCGGTATTGGCGCAGTACGCGCGTATCTTGGTGAGGGGGCGCCGTTCCACAGGGACGGCGCTCCTGTCATCCCCGGGCATCCGGGCTTAACCAGGAGGATTACGCCGTGTTTGAGGCCCCCAGCATCATCTTTACGGTGGCCGGCCTGGCCGTTTTTGCGGCCGCGCTTCTGCCCAAGCTGCTGAACAAAGCGCCGCTGTCCATGCCGATGGTGTTTCTGGGCGCCGGAATGTTGGCCTTCACGTTCATGCCGGAACTGCCGAACCCGGATCCCCTGCAGCACCGGGAGTTCACCGCCCATCTGACGGAAATCTGCGTCATCATCTCGCTGATGGGAGCCGGCCTCGCACTGGACCGCCCCGTGAGCAAACGCGGCTGGTCCACCACCTGGCGGATGCTTGGCATTGCCATGCCGCTCTGCATTGTTGGCCTCACCCTGCTGGGACTCGGGGTGCTGGGCCTCGGGCTTGGAGCCGCGCTGCTGGTCGCGGCGGCGCTCGCGCCGACCGACCCTGTGCTGGCCTCGGAGGTCCAAGTGGGCGAACCCGCCGACGACGAGGAGGAATCCGCCCGCGGCGAGGACGAGATCCGCTTCGGCCTCACCTCCGAGGCAGGCCTGAATGACGGACTGGCGTTCCCGTTTGTGTATCTGGCCATCGCCATCAGCCTGGTGGGCCCGTCGCCGTCGGAGTGGTTTGTTTCCTGGTTTGCCACCGACGTCCTTTGGCGGATCGGCATGGGGCTGTTCCTCGGCTGGCTCGCCGGAAAGGCGTTGAGCCTGCTGTTCTTCTCCGCCCGCGACAGCATCCGGCTGTCCAACCACTCCGAGGGCTTCGTGGCGCTCGCGGCGACCTTCCTGGCCTACGGCGTGACGGAGATGCTCTCAGGTTACGGATTCGTCGCCGTCTTTGTTTGTGCGGTGACCATTCGGGCCGCCGAACGGACGCATGGATTCCACCGCGTGATGCACTCCTACGTGGAACAGATCGAACGGCTGCTCACAGTGGTCATCCTGGTGCTTCTGGGCGGCGCGATAGCCCGGGGTCTGCTGGCCGGCATCGGCTGGGTAGAGATCCTGGTGGCGCTGGCGTTCCTGCTCGTGGTCCGTCCACTCGCCGGGTGGATCGGCCTGGCGCGGGGAAAGACGGGGCCCCGGGAACGGATTGCCATTGCTTTCTTCGGCATCCGCGGAATCGGCTCGCTCTATTACCTCGCCTACGCGCTGGGCAAGGGCGACTTCGACGCCCAGGCCCAGCAACTGTGGGCGTTCATCGGCCTGGTGGTGGCCATGTCCATCGTGCTGCACGGCGCCACTACGGCGCCGGTCATGAACCGGCTCGACCGGCTCCGTGAAAAGCGGGCCGTGCAGCAGCATGGCGACGACGGCAAGGCGCAGGTCACGCCCATCTGAACGGCCCGCCGGCTACCCCAGCAGCGTGGTGATCAACCGTGCGGCCACCTTGGCCGTACGGTTGTCCACGTCGAATTCGGGGTTCAGCTCGGCGACGTCAAGATGGAGGAGTTTCCCGCTGGCGGCCACCTGACGGCACACTGCGTTAATGACCGGCAGCGGCACTCCGTACGCTGCCGGCGCGCTCACGCCGGGCGCCACCGAGGCCGGCAGCACGTCCAGATCAATCGTCAAATACACGGCGTCCACCTGAGCCAGGAACGCCGCCACGAACACGTGCGTGGCCTCGGCTGAGCAGTCCTCATCCAGCAGGAAACCGACCCGCAGCTCTTCCGCGGTCCGGAAGAGTGCCCTGGTGTTGTTCGGTTCGGAAATCCCGACGACGGCATACTTCAGTTCGCGGCCCGCGGCGGCTTCGGCCCGGGCCATTTGGAGGAACGGAGTGCCGGAACTCGGCACTGCCTCGTCCCGGAGGTCGAAGTGGGCGTCCAGGTTCAGGACACCCACGCGCTGTCCCTGCCGCACCGCCGCCGAGCGTGCCACGCCCAGGTAGCTCGCGAAAGCGGTCTCGTGCCCGCCGCCCAGCACCACGGGAAGCTGCCCGGCGTCGAGCAGGCCGGTGATGGCGAGTCCGGCACGCGACTGCCCCGCCTCCAGGGCATCGCCGGCCACGGTGACGTCGCCGGCGTCGTGCACCTCCCGGCCCAAGTGGAAGGCAAGCGGCGCGAGTGCGGCGCGGATCGCGGCGGGGGCAGCGGCCGCACCGGTGCGGCCCTTATTCCGGCGGACCCCGGCGTCGCTGCCGAAGCCCAGGAGTACCGCGGGGCGCGGTGCGGCGGCCGGGGCCGGATCGCGGCGCGGGGCGTACGGCGTCACGGCCTGCCACCAGCGGCGGTGCTGGGGGCCGTCGCCGTCGAACCGTCCGGTCCAGGGCTGCGGCGGGGCGTCGACGGCGGGTGCAGGAGAAACCATGCCCCAAGCTCACCGCAGGCAGGGCAGGAAAACCAGCCGCGCCGCCGTCGTGCTGTCCGAAATCCCGGAACCTGCCGTTAAACGCCGCCGAGTTGGCCTTTCACGGCAATGCCTATCGAAAACAGTGCCGTGAAAGGCCAACTCGACGGGGCGGGCGGGGAGGCTGCGGAGTTAGTGCAGTCCCAGCGCGGCCTCGATCGGGCCGATCCCGAAGAACAGCAGGAACGCGGCGGCCACGGCCCACATCAGCGGGTGGACCTCGCGGGCGCGGCCCTGAAAGGTGCGGATCAGGACGAAGGAGATGAAGCCCGCGCCGAGGCCGTTGGCGATCGAGTAGGTGAACGGCATCAGGGTAAAGGTCAGGAATGCCGGAATCGCGATGCCCCAGTCCTGCCAGTCAATCTTGCCCACCTGGGACACCATCATGAAGCCGACGACCACCAGCGCCGGGGCCACGGCCTCGAACGGTACGAGGTTGATGAGCGGGGTAAAGAACATGGCGACGAGGAACAGCAGTCCGGTGACGATCGAGGCCAGACCGGTCCGGGCACCTTCGCCGATGCCGGCGCCGGATTCAACGTAGATCTGGTTCGAGGAGACCGAGGCGCCGCCGCCGATGATCGCGCCCAGCGCGTCCACCTGCAGGACCCGGTCCACGTTGGGGATGTTGCCGTCCTTGTCGATGGTGCCGGCCTCGGTGGCCAGGCCAACCATGGTGCCCATGGCATCGAAGAAGATGCTCAGCAGGATCACGAACGCCAGCAGGGTCGCCGCGACGAAGCCGAGGTGCTCGAAGGCGCCGAACGGGTTGGCCTTGCCGATCAGGGACAGGTCCGGGGCTGCCCATTCAGTGAACTTCGGCGCCACGAGGGACCAGCCCTGGGGGTTGGAGGTCTTGCCGTCGAAGCTGGGGCCGATGTGCAGGGTGAATTCCAGCATCACGGCCAGGATGGTCGAGGCGATGATGCCGATCAGAATCGCGCCTTTGACCTTGCGGACCACGAGGGCGATGGTGAGGATCAGGCCGAAAACGAAGACCAGCGTGGGCCAGCCCAGCAGCTTGCCGTCAAAGCCCAGCCCCACCGGAACGGTGGTGCCGGCGACGTCCGGGATGCGGCGCACGAAGCCGGCATTGACCAGGCCGATCAGGGCGATGAACAGGCCGATGCCCACCACAATGGCAGTCTTCAGGCCTTCCGGAACCGCCTTGAAGACAGCCGTCCGGAAACCGGTGAGCACCAGGATCAGCATGGTGACGCCTGAGAGCACCACCAGCCCCATCATGTCCGGCCACGTCAGTCCCGGGTTGGTGGCCACTGTGACGGCGACGAAGGCGTTGACGCCGAGGCCGGTCGCCAGCGCGAAGGGGTGCTTGGCCCACGCGCCCATCAGGATGGTCAGGATGCCGGCAGCGAAGGCCGTGACGGCCGCGACGGCGGGGAAGCCGAGGGTTGCACCGGAGGAATCGGGGCCCGAGAGGATCAGCGGGTTCAGCACCACGATGTAGCTCATCGCGAAGAACGTGGCGAAGCCGCCACGGATCTCCCGCGAGAAGTCAGACCCCCGCTCGGATATTTTGAAGTACCGGTCGAGTGCAGAGCCCTGCTTGAGCATTAGTCCTCCGGGGGATGGGGATGGTTACTTGAATCCTATTAGGCGTGCGAGCAGCGTCCGGCCGATTTCGCCTAGTCTGTAAGGAAGCCAACACTTAGGAGCAGCACTTCATGCGCCTCATCCGTCTGTTCGTGAGTGCCTTGCTGGGCGCTGCGATCTTCTCCGCCACCCTTCTGGGAGCCATTGCGCCGGCTTCGGCCCACGACGCCGCCGAGTCCACCAGCCCGGTCTCGGGCGCCACAGTGGCCACGCCGCCGGAGAAGGTCTCTGTCACCTTTAACAACAAACCGCTCGGATTGGGTTCGCAGATTGCCGTGAACCACACGGACGGCGCCAACTGGGCCGACGGCGGCGTGGAGATCGTGGACAACGTCGCCTCGCAGAAGCTCAAGCCCGGCGCCCCGGCCGGGCTCTATACGGTCGGGTGGCGGGTGGCCAGCTCCGATGGCCACCCCATCGAAGGCACGTTCACGTTCACTGCCACCGCCGGAGCGGCAGGCTCGACGGCGGCGGCCGCGGTTCCCACGATGGGCACCGCCCAGCCGGGAACGACGCCGGCGCCGTCGACGCCGGCCAGCTCAGCGGAACCGTTCCCCTGGAGCCTCGTGATTTTCGTCGGAACGGCGATCGGCATCGTGGTCGCTCTGGGCCTGATGGCCAAGAGCCGGCTCAAGACCGATTCCGGCAAAGACGCCGCCAGCTGAGCGGAAGCAGCGCGGGGCACCTGCGGTGCGGGCGCCTTAGGCGGGGGCTGCCAGGGAGAAGCCGCCTGGCCCTGTGGCGGGAACGCCGTCCGGATGGACCTTGGCGGAGATCGCCTGGCCCACCACCTTCGCCTGGCGCAGCACTTCTTTCGGCGTCGGCGTGATGAGCTCCCCCACTCCCACGAGGTACATCCCGAGCTCGTGCATGGCGGACATCAGGCTTTGCCCCGCGGCCACACCGAGCTCGGAGAGCATCCGGCGCAGCTGGCTGTGGGCGCAGCGCGTCAGCACCAGGTGGTCCGCGAGCAGGATGCCGCCGGGAGTGCGCACGGCCCACGGCTGGGTGTACCCGGTGGCGCCGGCGTCCACGTGATCCAGCTGCAGGGCGCGGATGTTGGTCCGGACGTCCAGCTTGTGGTTGGTGGCGTAGTTCCGCAAGTGGCGGAGGATTTCGTTGCGTTCCCGCAGGCTTCCGGCGTCAGCCGCATCGCAGCGCTGCAGGGAGGAGGTGTTGGCCGGATGGCCGGCGCCCAGCAGATCCAGCCCGTCCACGATGATCGAGTCAACCCCGCGCCGTTGAAGCTCGCTGGCCACCGCAAGTCCGGACAGGCCGGTGCCGATGACGACGGCTGTGGTCCGTTCGATGTTCCCGGACATTGGCATGCTCAACACAGCAGGGTCCTTCCTCGAATGGTGCCACTTGCGGGAACAACGCCCCGGCGCGGTCCGCCGCCCGCCCGGAACGCCGAGACTTCAGCCGGCGTTCTGAAAGACGAGTCTCGGTTCAGCAACGCCTCGAAGACTACCTAAGATTTGGCGCCTTGGATAGGGCGGGCGAAACGAGGGCCGGACCCGGGAATTCCGCGGTTTTCGGGGCTGACCGGCGGTCAGCCCAGGCAGAGGCACAAGGGATGGCCGGCCGGGTCAAGGAAGACCCGGAAGGTAGTTCCGGGCTGGTGTTCGTGTTTCGTCGCGCCGAGTTCGAGCACGGCTGCCTCGGCGGCGTCGAGGTCGTCAACCACCACGTCGAGGTGCATCTGCTGCGGTACATCCTGGCCGGGCCACTGCGGCGGCGTGAACGGCTCGACCTTCTGGAAACTCAACGAATCCCCGTAATCGGCGCGCACGGAGCACCAGTCGTCGTCGCTTTGCTCGACCTTCCAGCCGAGCAGGGCGCCATAGAACTCTGCCAGCGTCCTGGGGTCGGGACAATCGAGGACGACGACGGGGAAGCGTGCGATAGCCATGGCCACACTCTAGGACCATCTCCCGCGAACCGCACCCGTTCGGTAGCCCGGAATCAGCCGCTTGCCAGTTGCCGGTTAACCGAGAATAGTGAGGAGAACCAGGGGTCCAGCCCGCAGAATCTTCGGGCGGACCGCCCTTGGACGCCGTACGCGGGCACGTCTGGCAGAATAGCCGCAACATCAGGCAAGAATCGCGAGGAGGCGGACCCCATGGGCCGAGAACAGGTGCATCCGGATCCGGCAGGGGATTCCCCCGATGGGTCCGGGGCTTCCGGCGGGATCGTGGTGGGCGTCGACGGTTCGGACCACAGCAAGTGCGCGTTGGTGTGGGCGGCCCGTGAAGCAGAGCGCCGGAACCGCCCGCTCCACATCGTCACCGCCTACTCTGTTCCGATCTTCGCCGCGTCGGGGCTCGACGGCGGGTACGCGACGGTTGATGACTCGGTCATCCGCGAAGGTGCGGAGGCCATCCTGAAGCAGGCCGTCGACAAGGTGGCCGGCTACCTGATCGACGTCGACGCAACCGTCGAAAACGGCGACGCCTCCGGTGTCCTGCTGGAGATGTCCGAAACCGCCGAGCTGCTCGTCTTCGGCACCCGCGGCCGGGGCGGCTTTGTGGGCCGGCTGCTCGGCTCCGTGAGCAGCGCCCTCCCCGCACACGCTAAATGTCCCACAGTCACTGTGCCCCTGATCTGCGCGGACCGTCTGGGCGAAATCACCGACGACAAGCGCATCCTCGCGGAACGGGCCAAGTCCGGACACGTCCCGGTCGAAAATGTTGTGGTGGTGGGCGTCGATGGCTCGGAACAGGCCCGCGTGGCCGTGCTGGAGGCGGCGGCGCAGGCCGAACGGCTGTCTGCCCCGCTGCGGGTGGTCTGCGCTGTCCCGCAGTACAACGGCTCGCTGGCGTGGGTGCCTGCGCCGATGGACCGTGAGGCGCTCTTCGCCGACATCAGGACCCAGCTCGACGCCGGGACCGCCTGGATCAGAAGCCACTTCCCCCACCTCACCGTAGAGAACCAGCTGGTGGACGGCTCACCGGTGGAAATTCTCGTCGAAGCCAGCCGGCACGTGGAACTGGTGGTGGTTGGCACCCGCGGCCGCGGCGGTTTCGCCGGGATGCTGCTCGGGTCCACCTCCGACGGGATTCTGCACCATTCGAAGGGCCCGGTCATGGTGGTCCCGGACCGGGATGACCCCCGGCTTGCTGACCGGGTGAACTTCGGAGCTGTGCCCGGGAATTTGTAGCCCGGACCGGGCCCCTGGGCCCAGACGGAAACCGAAGGCTTAGACGCTGAGGGGAGGGCCAGCTGATGGAGCAGGTGCCATGCCCGGCTGCGCCGCAGGAACTCCGGCCGGGGCTGGTACTCGCTTTGGAGCGGACCGGCCCCGAGCTTCTTCCCGACGTCGGAGGCAAAGCGGCCAACCTCGGTGAACTGATCCGGGCAGGACTGCCCGTGCCCGCCGGATTCTGCCTCGCCACGCGGGCCTACCTGAGTGCGACGTCCTCGGCCGGCCTCAACGACATTCATGCCGGCCTGGCCGGCACCGCCCCGGATGACCTGCCGCGGCTCGCCGGGCTCGCCGCTGCTGCCCGCCGGCTGATCCTGGCCGCCGACGTTCCCGCAGATGTTGCCGAGGCAGTCCGGGACGCCTACGCCACACTGGGACCAAACGTCCCGGTGGCGGTGCGGTCGTCGGCGACTGCCGAGGACCTGCCATTTGCCAGTTTCGCCGGGCAGCAGGACAGTTTCCTCAACGTCGTGGGCCTCGAGGCGGTCCTGGCAGCCGTCCGGAAGTGCTGGGCCTCGCTGTGGACAGACCGTGCCGTGAGCTACCGCGCCAGCCACGGGATCAGTCCGGCAGCGGTGTCGCTCGCGGTGGTGGTCCAACAGATGGTGGACGCCGCCGTGGCCGGGGTCCTGTTCACGGCCAATCCGGTCACGGGGCGGAGGCACGAGGCGGTCATCGATGCCAGCCCCGGGCTCGGCGAGGCGGTGGTGTCCGGCGCGGTCAATCCGGACCACTTCGTCGTCGACAGTGCCACCCGAAGCGTCCGGGAGCGCCGGCCGGGAAGCAAAGCGGTGGCTATCAGGCCGGCGGCCGGCGGGGGAACCGAGCGGATCGGCCGGTCCGGCGGAGACCCGCAGCTCTGCCTGGACGATGTCCAGTTACTGCAGCTGGAACTCCTTGGCCGCCGCGCCGAGGCCCACTTCGGGGTACCGCAGGACCTCGAATGGGCCATCGACTGCGGCGGGACGGCGTGGCTGACGCAGTCGCGGCCCATCACCACCCTCTATCCGTTGCCGGAGCGGCTCCGGCACCGCGACGGGACCCGCGTTTACCTGTGCTTCAGCCTGGCCCAGGGCCTGACCCGCCCGCTGACGCCGATGGGACTGGCAGGGTTCCGGCTGATAGCTTCGTCCGTGGCGCGGGCGGCAAATTTTGACGTCCCCGTCCCCCACGACGGACCGTCACCGTATGTTCAAGCCGGGCAACGGATGTTTTTCGACCTCACCCCGGTGCTGCGCAGCACCGTCGGGCGGGCGATCGTGCCCCGGGTGTTCGACGTGATGGAGGCCCGCTCCGCAGCAGTGCTGCGCGGGCTGTTCGAGGATCCCCGCTTCTCCCTCACCAGCAGGTCCCCGCGGCGGGTGCTGCGCCACATCGGCCCCGTGGCAGCCCGGGCCAGGGTCCCGGAGGCGCTGATTCGCGCCCTGTTCCGGCCCGAGGCGGCGCTGCGCCGGGCGGAACGGTTCGGCGAACAGTTCCGGGCAGCCCTCGCGGTGCCGGCCGGGTCCACTCCGGTGCAGCGGCTGGACCATGTGGAGCGCATCCTGGCGCAGGAGCTCTTCCCCGTGGTGCCCAACATCCTGCCCCTGCCCGCTCTCGGCTTTGCCCTGCTGTCGGCCGCCGGGAGGCTGGTGGGGCCCGACGGCGGCCCGGGGGCACTGCAACCGGTCCTGCGCGGCCTGCCCAACAACGTGACCACCGAAATGGACCTGGCACTCTGGCAGCTCGCCTCTGAAATCCGGGCCGACGCCGAATCGGCAGCTGTGTTCCATGGCGGTGTGTCCGGTGGCGCTGTGTCCGGTGGCGCCGAGTCCGACGGCGCCGAGTCCAAGGACGGGGCGGTGCCTGAGCTGGTCCGCCGCTACCGGGCCCGTGAACTTCCCGCCGCCCTCCAATCGGGACTGGCCGGCTTCCTGAGCCGCTACGGGCACCGGGCGGTGGCCGAAATCGACGTGGGAATGCCCCGCTGGTCCGACGACCCCGCCCATATCCTGGGAGTTTTGGCCAACTACCTGCGGCTGGAGGACCCCGGCCAGGCCCCGGACCGGCAGTTCGACCGGGCAGCCCGCGAGGCCGGTTCGCAGATGGAGCGGCTGGTCGCCGCTGCCGGGCAACGGAGCAGGCTGCGTGCGGCGCTGGTGCGGGCGGCGCTAAAGCGCACCCGGTTGTTCGCCGGGCTCCGGGAACTGCCGAAGTACCACATCATTGAGGCGCTGGCCGCGGTGCGCGGACAGCTCCAGGCCATCGGGAAGGACCTGGCCGCCGCCGGCCGCATCACGGAGGCAGACGACGTCTTCTTCCTGGACCTTGTGGAGGCCCGTGAGGGCCTCAACGGAAGGGCGCTGCATCATGTCGTGGCGCAGCGCCGCGGGGACTACGCCAGGGAATTGGGCCGCCGGCACATCCCGCGGGTGCTGCTCTCGGACGGGACGGAACCGGAGGCGGTGCGGGCCGGTACTGCGGGAACCGATGCCGCAACCGCGGGTGTCCTGAAGGGTGCACCGGCGTCGGCTGGAACGGTTACCGCGGCGGCCCGCGTCATCCTTGAGCCGCAGGGGGCACACCTGGAGCCCGGCGAGATCCTCGTTGCGCCATCTACCGATCCTGGCTGGACGCCGTTGTTCCTGACCGCCGGCGGACTGGTGATGGAGATGGGCGGACCCAACTCACACGGTGCCGTCGTGGCCCGCGAATACGGGATTCCCGCAGTGGTCGGCGTTCCGGATGCCACCTCGAGGATTGCCACCGGGAACCGGATCACGGTCGACGGCGCCGCGGGCACGGTGGTGCCGGACGCCGGCCATGCGGGCGGGTCGCTGCCGCGGGGCCATGCCTGACGCGGCCGGCGACCCCCGCGCCGCAGCCAACGGCGCCGGAACGGGGCCCGACCGGCAGGCGGAGCTTCCGGTGCCGGAGCCCGCCGTCGACGACCCCTGGCTGCCCGGCTGGCTGGTCCGCCGCCCCCTGACCGCCGGCTGGGCCTGGACCGGATTCTGGGCGGCCCTGATCATCGCAGATGATGTCTTCGACGTCGCGGGCTGGGCCTGGTACGTGCTGGTCGGGATGGCGGCGCTGCCTACCCTGCTGGCGGCCGTCGCCCTGCTGCAGGCCACGCCGCGGCGGCAGCTTCCGCGCCGCAGGGACTCCGTCCTGGGACACTTCTTCGTCCGCTTCCTTGCCCTCACGGCGGCGTTCCTGATCTGGGGTATTTCGGTGGTCATGAGCGCCTCGATCTCCACCACGATTCAATCTCTGGTGGGCGCCTCCGAGCGGGAGGTCACGGCGACGGGCTTCCACCTCCTGCTCGCGGCGGTCCCCCTCGTGGTGTCGGTTCTTTGGCTGGCGTTCATCGTCCGGTGCGCCTGGTTCCTCCGGCGTCTGCGGGGCTGGAAGCAGGTCCCACCACCGGCCCAGGTGTCCAAAAAATTCCTGCGCGGACGGCCACGCCTCAGGCGCGTCGTCATCGGGCTCGCTCACCCCGGGCTGTTAGTCGTGTCCGGACTGGGGACCTCGGTGCTCGCGTTCCTGCTCGGGGCAGTCGAGCTGACCCTCAATGTGCTCGCCTGAGGGGACGTCCGATCCGGCACCGCCGGACCAGCGCCGCAGCGCCCGGGCCTTTAACGCCGCCGGCGGTGGCAATCGAACTAATCTGCCGGCAAAAGGTGAAGCAGGACACCCTGGGGCGTATTGTTAATCCATGAACTGCAAGGTTGGAGCGTTGTCGCTATGACGCGCAAGTGGCTGCGTTGGCTGCCCGCTGTTGCGGTGCCTGCCGCCATTGCCGCGGGCATCCTTTCCGGATCCGTACCCGCGAACGCCGGAGACCCGCTGCCGGAGAAGACCCCGCAGCAGGTTCTTCTCATGATCGCCCAGCACGGCGAAAAGTCTTTGTCCGGAACCCTGGAACAGAGCTCGGCGATCGGTCTGCCCGACCTGCCCAAGCCGGGGTCCGGCGCGGGATCGCCGGACACGGCGTGGCTGGAGCTCCTGACAGGACCCCACACGGCCCGTGTCTACCTGGATGGACCCAGCAATGCCCGGGTCCAGGTCATGGACCCGATGGCGGAGCGGGATGCCGTACGGAACGGCAATGATCTATGGTTCTACAACTCCAAGGACAACACCGCCGCACACGCCCAACTTCCTGCCGATGCAGCCAGCCGCCACGCGGCAGGACCCGGCGCGGCGGCGACCCCGGAGGACCTGGCCGGCCGGCTGCTCGCCACAATGGATGCGACCACAGAGGTGTCCGTCGGCCCCGACGTCCAGGTGGCAGGCCGGGCGGCCTACAACCTGGTACTGACCCCGAAGTCCCAAGTCACGCTGGTGGATTCCATTGCCATAGCAGTCGACGGAGACACGGGACTCCCGCTCGGCGTCGAACTCAAGGCACGCGGGCAGGCGGAGCCGGCTTTTAGCGTTGCCTTCACCAGCCTCGCGCTGGAGGCGCCGGATTCCGCCATCTTCAACTTCACCCCTCCGGCCGGGGCAACCGTGAAGGAAATCCCGCTGCCGGCCCATAAATCCGGTGTCGCCACAGCGCCGCCGGACGCCGCCAAGCCGGACACTGCAAAGCGACCCACCGTATCCGGCACGGGCTGGGAATCCGTGCTTGAATTCCCGGCCGGGTCCGTGGCATTGCCAGCCAGGAACCAGGCGCAGAACGGAACACCGGACTCCGGCATGGCGAATCCACTTCGCAGCGGGACTTCCCCGGCTGCCGGATCCGGCGCGGCGGCCTTGTTCGAACAAGCTGCCGTTGCCGTCCCGGGTGGACGGCTCGTATCGACATCGCTGGTGAACGTCCTGATCCTCGATGACGGGCGGATCCTCGCCGGTTCCGTACCGTTGGAGCGGCTGCAGGCCGCCGCGGTATCCGGTAAATAACCCGGTGCGCGGCCCGGTGACCGAGGCGTGAGTGCCGCCGCGCCAGAGGCTGGCCTGAGCATCGAGACCACCGGTCTCAGCAAGCGTTTTGGCCAGCAACTTGCTGTCGACAGCGTAAACCTGGCCGTACCCACGGGTTCGGTCTTCGGCTTCCTCGGCCCCAACGGCTCCGGGAAGACCACCACCATCCGGCTGATGCTCGGACTCGCTGCGGCCACTTCCGGCTCGGTCCGGCTCCTGGGCCAGGAGATGCCGGGCCAGCAACACGGGGTGTTGCCCCGCGTGGGTGCCTTGGTGGAGGGGCCGGCGTTTTACCCGTTCCTCTCCGGCGCGGCCAACCTGCACCGCTTCGACGCCGCGGACCCGCGTGTTCCCGCCGCCAGCCGCACAGCCCGCGTTCAGTCGGCGCTGGAGCGGGTGGGCCTGACGCACGCCGCGGATAAGAAGGTCCGGGCGTACTCGCTGGGCATGAAGCAGAGGCTCGGCATCGCCAACGCCCTGCTGGCTCCCCGTGAACTCCTTATTTTGGACGAACCGACCAACGGACTCGATCCGCAGGGCACCCGGGAGGTCCGCAGCTTGGTCCGCTCGCTGGCTGCCGACGGCGCCACAGTGTTTGTTTCCAGCCACCTTCTGGCCGAGGTTGAACAAATCTGCACCCACGCGGCCATTATGAGTGCGGGCCGGCTCGTGGCGCAGGGCACCCTTGCCGAGCTGCGGGGCGGCGGCCAGGCCCGCATCCGGGTCCTGACGCCCGACACCGGGACTGCGGCCCGGGTGCTGACAGGGCTGGGCCTGGGCGCACCCGTCAGCGGTGCCGGTGATGTGATCTTCGCGCCGGTTCCTTCCCCCGCGGGACCTGCGGCCGTGGCACCGGAGGCTGTGGTTGCCGCGCTGGTGGCTGCGGGCGTCCGGGTGCGGGGCTTCGCCACCGAACAGGTGAGCCTTGAGGAACGTTTCGTGGCGCTGACCGGGGAAGGGTTTGACGTTGCCCAGTAAGGAGCCCGGCGCCGCCACGGCTGCCCCGGGAAGCACCTGGGGCCGCGGGTTGCTGGCATCCGAGCTGGGCGTCCTATTCCGCCGCCGCCGTACCTGGGCCATGCTGTCTGCGCTAGCCGCCATCCCCATCCTGATCGCCGTGGCGGTCCGGGTATCCTCCGCTGTCCCGGCCGGCAGGGGCCCGGCCTTTTTGGACCGGATCTCCCAGAACGGTCTGTTCGTCGGAGTGACCGCCATGCTCGTCTCGGTGCCGTTGTTCCTGCCCCTGACGGTAGGGGTGGTGGCAGGGGACACCGTGGCCGGTGAGGCCGGGCAGGGAACCTTGCGCTATTTGCTGGTGGCCCCCGCCGGCCGGGTCCGGTTGCTGCTGGTGAAATACGCGGGGGCGGTGGTGTTCGCCGTCGCGGCGCCGCTGGTGGTGGCGCTGGTGGGGGCAGCGATCGGCGCTGCGCTTTTTCCGGTGGGGCCGGTCACGCTGCTGTCCGGGACCACGATCGAACCGCCCGAGGCGCTGCTGCGGCTGGCGCTGATCGCCGGGTATCTTGCCGTCTCACTCATGGGACTCTCGGCGATCGGGCTCTTCGTTTCGACGCTGACCGACGTGCCGGTCGGGGCGATGGCGACCACCGTGGTGCTCTCGGTGGTTTCGCAGGTCCTGGATGCCCTGCCGCAGCTGGAGTGGCTGCACCCGTGGCTTTTCAGCCACTATTGGCTGGATTTCGCTGACCTGCTGCGCCAGCCTGTCGCCTGGGACTCTTTCCTGGCCAATGCGCTGTTGCAGGGCGGCTATGTCGCTGTGTTCGGCGCCCTGGCTTATGGCAGATTCGTGACCAAAGACGTGCTGTCTTAGGCGTTCAGCACCCCGACGTTCAGCACCCGGACGTTCAGTACCGGGCTGCGACAGGGTAGAGCTGCATGCCGGCCATGGAGGCGAGGTCCGTCACGGTGAGTCCGGCATCCTCGTTCAGCGCCTGGACAACGCGGCCGCCGCCCAGGTAGATCGCCACATGGTAGAAACCCGGGGCCGAGCCCCATACCAGCAAGTCCCCGGCCCTGGCCTGGGCCAGCGGAACATGCACCGGGGCCTGGGCGAACTGCTGGGACGCGGTCCGGGGCAGGTACTTTCCGGCGGCGGCGAAGGCGTTCTGCACCAAGCCCGAGCAGTCGAATCCGTGCGGCCCGGTTCCGCCGTACTGGTAGAAGTAGGGCGAGCCGACCTTGCCCAGCGCCACCGAGATGGCGGTCTGGTTGGATCCGCCCGGTGCCGGTGCCGGTGCCGGTGCTGGTGCGGGTGTGGGAGCTGGCGGGGCAGCGGGCCGGGGAGACGGGGCGGAACTGGGGCCGGCCACCGGAGCGGGGGCCGGGAGAACCGGCGCCGGCCGGACGGGGCCCGCCGGAACTGCGGGTGCGGGCTGTGCCGTTGCGGGCGCGGCGGGGGCCGGGGACTGCGGAGTTTGGTTTCCGCCGGCGGGAGCGGCCGAAGAGGCGTTTCCGGCGTCGGTCCGCGGCGCAGCGGCCTGGGCTGGAACCTGGTTCTGTGACGGGTCCTGGGCGGCGGCTGCGGTGACAGCCGCCAGTTGGTCCTCCTGTCGCTGCCGGTCCAGGGCATCGATGCGGGCTGATTCCAGGACAACGGTGGTGTTTTTGAGGGTGGCGAGCTGTTCGACCAGCAGTGTCCGCTGCGCCTTGGCCTCGGACACTCCCTGGCGCTGGGCGTCGTTGGCCTGCTCGGCGTCGCGCTTCCGCGATTCTGCTGTCCGTGCCGCCTCGTCGGCGGCCCGGTTGGCATCAGCGGCGGCGGCGGTCAGGGATTCGGCGGCCACTGCGGCTGTCTCGGCCGACTGGAAGGCGCGGGTCCGGCCGGCCGTGACGGCCTCCAGCGTGGCGGCCTGCTGCAGGGCGTTGCCGCTGCCGCTGACAAAGCTGCTCAAAGCCGGGTTCAGTCCGCCGTGGCGGTAGAGATCGCCGGCGAGCTGACCGATCTGCTGGCGCGTTTTCTGGTGCTCTGCCCCGGCGGCGGCAGCTTTGGCCGCGGCAACCTCGGCGGCGTCGCGCCGGCTTTGCAGCTCCACGAGCGCTTCGCCGTAGGCGTTGTTGGCCTGCAGGGAAGCGGAAAGACCGGCGTCCTGGGCCGCGGAAGCATCCGCCAGGAGCTGATCAATCGTGGTGACCTGGGCCGCCGTCGCGCTTTCGCTGGACTTGGCGGCGGCAATCTGGTCCGGTGATGGAAGGTCCGGCGCCGCGGGAACTCGTTCTGCCGGGACCTGGAGGGCCGGCGGGAGCGGAGCCGCGTTCGCCGGGACGGCCAGCGCTCCCAGAAGGAGAACGGCGGCGCCGAGCACAGCCGTTTTTCGGCCGGAACCGGTCCAAGTCATGGGCAAACCTCGCTACAGGGTCGGGCTGGAGCGGGTGAACGTGGCTTCCGCCGCGGAAGAATTCCGCGGCTGAACCCCCAGCACGGTCGAGGCTACGTGGCAGATGTCACTTTGGCAACATGAGTCACATCAGTAACATAAACAACAACAGTGTTATTTGCGCACATTCCGACGGGTGTGTCTGACTGGCCAGGGGCGTTTGGACTGGGCTTTGGTGTTACCGCCCGGGAAGCCGGGCTCAGGCGTGCTGGTGCGACTCGTGCTCGGCGTGCGAGGCAGGCTCCAGCTGGAAGGTGCAGTGCTCGGTGTCAAAGTGCGAGCCCAGGCAGGTGACCAGTGTGTCCAGGACCTGGTCCGCGCCGCGGGCGCCGAGAGCGGCGTCCTCCACCACCACGTGGGCGGAGAATACGGGGACGCCGGAGGTGATGGTCCAGATGTGGATATCGTGCACCGACACCACGCCCTCCACAGCCAGGATGTGTTCACGGATGAGCTGCACGTCCACGCCCTTCGGGGTGGCTTCGAGCAGCACATCCACCACGTCCCGGAGCAGGTGCCACGCACGCGGCAGGATCATCAGGGCAATGACGATGGAGGCGATTGTGTCCGCCGCCTGGTAGCCGGTGACCATGATCAGCACTGCGGCAACAATCACGGCGAAGGAGCCGAGCAGATCGCCGAGTACCTCTAGGTAGGCGCCGCGGACGTTGAGGCTTTCTTTCTGGGCGCCCCGGAGGATCAGGAGGGACACGAGGTTGGCCGTGGCGCCCAGAACCGCCGCATACAGCATGACGTCGGTCTGGACCTCCGTGGCGGTGCCGAACCGGCGGATGGCTTCCGTGAAGATGACTACCGAGATGACGATCAGCACCAGTGCGTTGGCCAGCGCGGCCAGCACCTCCGCACGCTGGTAGCCGTACGTCCGCTGGTCGCTGGCCGGCCGCGCGCCGATCCACGCGGCGAGCAAAGCGATGAAGACACCTGCGGCGTCCGAAAGCATATGGCCGGCGTCCGCCAGCAGTGCCAGGGACCCGGAAACCAGTGCTCCGGCGATCTGGATCAGGACCACAGCGAGGGTGATGGCCAGTACCGCGACCAGGCGTTTCCGGTGCCTGACAGTGCCGGTGAGGCCGTGTGTGTGGCTGTGGTCGTGTCCCATGCTTACAAGGCTAGCCCCAGCCGAGCTGGTGCAGCCGCTCATCGCTGATGCCGAAGTGGTGCGCGATCTCGTGGACCACGGTGATCGTCACTTCCTCGATCACGTCCTCGCGGGATTCGCAGATCTCCAGGATGGGCCCGCGGAAAATCGTGATGCGGTCCGGCAGCGAGCCGGCGTCCCACCAGGAGTCCCGTTCGGTCAGCGGTACGCCTTCGTAAAGGCCCAGCAGCACGGTGTCCTTGTCCTCGCCGGGCTGGGGTGTGTAGGCGTCCTCGATGAAGATGGCCACATTGTTCATGGTTTTGGCGAGCTCCGGCGGAATCCGGTCCAGGGCGTCGTTGACCGCAGCGTCGAAGTCGGCCTCGGACATCGGGAACGGTGCGTGAACACCGCCGGTGCCGGTGCCGCCGTCGTCCGGGCTGTCCGGGATGATGGGCAGGCCTGGCGGCAGGGAAGCGGGCATGGCTGAAACTCTAGCGCCGAATCAGCGGGACCTGCGCCGGGTCAGCCCCACACCCACGAGGCAGATTCCGCCGCCCACGAGGCCCCAGACGGTGGGAATCTCGCCGAGCACCAGCCAGGAGATCAGGATCGTGGTGCCCGGCACCAGATACGTGGTGGCGGCGAGCCGACCCGCGTCAATCAGCGACAGCGCGTAAGCCCAGGTGGTGAACGCGATCGCGGTGGGAAAGACGCCGAGATAGACCAGTCCCAGCGTGGCGGGCAGCGGCGCTGCCTGCAGTTCGGAAACCAGCTGGCCGCTGAAGGGCAGGCAACAGAAGGCTCCGACCAGGATGCCGAACCACGTGGCCTGGGCCGCGGGGAACTTCCGGAGCACCGGTTTCTGCACGATCACGCTCACCGCCGCGAGAGCGGCCGCGAGCAGGCAGAGCAGCACGCCGGCGACGTCGGCCGTGGAGCGCTGGCCGGAACCAAGGGCGATCACCGCCACGCCGCCGAACGCGACCAGGCTGCCGATGATCAGCCAGCGCGGGAAGCCTTCTTTCAGGATAATCCCGGCCATCACGGCGACCAGGATCGGGTTGACGTTGATCAGCAGGGCGGCCGTGCCGGCGTCGAGCATGTGTTCGGCGGCGTTCAGGGCCACGTTGTAGCCGCCGAACCACATGACGCCGTAGGCCACGATGGGCCACCACTCGCGGCCTTGGGGGAGGGTTCTGCTCTTCCAAAGTTGCGGCAGCACCACCAGGCCAAGGACGAGGGCGGCAATGGCCAACCGTCCCAGGGTCAGCGGCCCGGGGGAGAAGCTGGGCCCGACGGCCCGGATGCCTACGAAGGCGGAGGCCCACAGGACCACGGTGACGATTACGGCGGCGATGCCGAGCCGGCTGATCTGTCCCGGCGGCAGAACCTGCCGGCCGGGCTGGGCGGGCAGGGCTGCCGGAGCCTGGGGCGGTACTGGGTCAGAGCTGTCCGGGTGGGTGCTGTCCCGCTGGGGTGGGCCCGACTGGGCGGTTCTTGCCATGAAGCCAATCTAGCTTGTACCGGAGCCCGGGGGCTGGCGGAAATCGGCCACGTCTAGTTGAGTTCCTGCCAGTCCCGGCAGTCGTCCGCCGGCCAGGTCACGGCAGTCCACCGGACTTACCTCAGGCGCCCGGCGGCGGCCTGGATCGCTGCAGCGACCTCGTCGAGGGCGGCCGATCCATACTTCCATTGCTGCCAGTGGAGGGGCACGTCGACATGGGCCGCCGGGTCCAGCGACACGAGTGTCCGGCGCTTCAGCTCTTGGGAGACTTCCATTTCGGGAAGCAGCCCCCATCCCATTCCCCAGCGGATGGCTTCGCCGAATTCGTGGGCGGCAGGGATGTTATGCCGCGGCGGCTGGAGGGACCTGCTGCTGAGGCCCCTCAGGTAGCGGTCCTGGAGGTCGTCCTTACGGTCGAAGACGATGACGGGTGCGGCGGCGAGCCTGTCCACGGCGGCACCGCCAGGAAACCACAGGGCGGCAAAGTCCGGGGTGCAGACCGGCAGGTAGCGCATGACGCCCAGGCGCCGCGAGGAGCAGCCCGGCGCCGCCTTGGCCGTGGTGGTGATGGCAGCGGCTGCTGCGCCGCTGCGGAGGAGCTCCAGCGAGTAGTCCTGGTCCTCGCGCAGAATCTCCAGCTGGACCCTGTCCGCCACGGTCGCCAGCCCGGGCAGCGCCCAGGTGTGCAGGGAATCGCTGTTGATGACGAGGGTCAGCCGGACGCTGGCGGGCTGCGCGCCGGGCTGCAGCTCTTCGGCCAGATCGGCGGAGAGCATGTCCAGCTGCCGGGCGAATCGCACCACCGCGTGGCCGGAGGACGTGAGTTCGACGGGGCGGGTCCGTTTCAGCACCGGCCGGCCGACGGCCACTTCGAGGGCGCGGACGCGCTGGCCCTATGTACGTCCCCGCGCATTTCGCCGCCGACCAGGGCGCCATCCAAGAGCTGCTCTCGAACCCCGGGGCAGCCAACCTGGTGACATCGACCGACCGTGGCCTGCTCGCGACGCTGCTGCCGTTCGTCTATGATCCGGACGCCGGCGACCACGGGGCGCTGCTGGGCCACGTCGCCCGCAACAACGAGCAGTGGCTGCTGCCGGCATCCGGAGAATCTCTGGTCATCATCCAGCGGCCCGACGCCTACATATCCCCGTCCTGGTACCCCTCCAAAGCCGAGCACGGCCGGGTGGTGCCCACCTGGAACTACACCACCGCGCATGTCTACGGCCGGCTCGTCGTCCACGACGACCCCGCCTGGGTGGAAGACCTGGTCCGCCGACTGACCACGCTGCACGAGGCGTCGTCGGCGGAACCCTGGACGGTGGACGACGCCCCCGCGCGATTCATTGCCGGCCAGCTCCGGGCGATTGTCGGCGTCGAACTTCTCATCACGCGGGTTGAAGCGAAACGGAAGCTCAGCCAGAACAGGCCGGCGGCCGACGTCGACGGCGTCATCAAGGGGCTGCGGGCGAAGGGAGACCTGGCGGCGGCCAACGACGTCGAGCAGGCGCAGGCGAACCCGGTCCCGCGCAACTGATCCCGCGCACCCGGGCGCCCGAAACCGGGAACCGGAAACCGCCTATTTTGGATAAATCGGGGCTGTGCCCTTATAGTTTTATAGTCCAGTTCGGAGGAACCCGAAAGGACAAAAATGCACGGCTCCGGCCTTTGATTTTTGTTCTTTACTCGGCCGTTTCACCGGATGGCGTCTTGGCCCCCATCGTCTAGCGGCCTAGGACACCGCCCTTTCACGGCGGCGGCACGGGTTCGAATCCCGTTGGGGGTACGCAAGGAACTGGTCGGACCGGATGTCAAAGTCTGGTAGGCTAAAGGCCTTGAAAAATTGCAGTAGCGATACTGCAGGAAGCAAGAAAAACATCAAGGCCCTGTAGCGCAGTTGGTTAGCGCGCCGCCCTGTCACGGCGGAGGTCGCGGGTTCAAGTCCCGTCAGGGTCGCTCTGATTGCCAGAAGAAATTCCGGCTCTCATGGTGACATGTCACCTAGGCTCTGTAGCTCAGTTGGTAGAGCGTTCGACTGAAAATCGAAAGGTCACCGGATCGACGCCGGTCGGAGCCACCACTGGGAAGCATCAGTTCTTCGGAACTGGTGCTTTTCTTCTTTAACGCCCTCGACTGCTCAATACCTGCCCATCTGCCGGGGGCGGGTCAACCGGTCAGTGCGCCGGGTGCGGGCAACGGCGAACTTCGTAAGCTTCCTTGCATTCGGCCGCGATCTTGTCGGCGCCAGGTACTAGGGTGGTTTCAAAGAGAAGGGGAGTGCCTGATGGAATACCAGAGTCCTCAACCGGCGGCGGTTCCGGTGGTGCCCGGGCTGCCGGCCATCGTTCCGGTCCCCGGCGCCGGTCGCACAGTCATTTCCGAGGCCGCCGTCGCCAAGGTCGCAGGCATCGCCGCCCGCGCCGTTCCCGGCGTCTACTCCCTGGGATCCGGCGCGTCCCGTGCGCTGGGAGCTTTCCGTGACGCCGTGGGCAGCGCGGACCACGCGGCCGGCGTCCACGCCGAGGTTGGCGAAACCCAGGTGGCCGTCGATATTGCCCTGGTGGCACTCTATGGCACGCCGCTGCACGCCCTGGCCGACCACATCCGTGCCGCCGTCTACGCTGCCGTGGAGGAGCTCGTTGGACTCCAGGTGATCGAAGTCAACATCGAGATCAACGATGTCTACGTGCCCGGTCCGGTAAAACCCGGTGTTCCGGCCGAGACAAGGCCTGCCAGGGAGGCAATCCAGTGAATCTGACCGTTGCAGGAATCGCGATCGGCGCTTTTGCCGCGTTCATGTCCTTCCAATTCGGCGTATGGGGCTTTCTAGGTGCGCTGCTGTTCATGGGAATCGGTGCCCTGCTGGGCCGCGCCGCGGAAGGGAAACTGGACCTGCGCAGCGTGCTTGACGCCCTCTCGGGCCGGCGTTCCTCTTCATGAGCGGCACGGCCAGCGCAGTCCAGCCCTCGGTGAGGGCTGGACATACCCGCATCAGCACCCATGCGCTCACCAGCGTGGCGAAGGCTGCCGCCGCGGAAGCTCTCGGCGTCGCGCCGCAGGACGTGCGCGCGGAGTGGACCGACGACGAGGGACTGCTGGCCCTCTCCTTGGTTGCGCCCATCACGGTCCCGCCCTTGACGGCACTGGCCCGCGACCCCGGTCGGGTCGCGGGCTTCGGCGGCTCCATCTGGGACAGGGCAGTGGCAGCCAAAGCTGACATCCTGCGCCGGGTGACCGAACTGAGCGGCGCCCGGCTGAGCCGCGTGGACATCCGGATCAGCGGCGCCAGTGTGACCGAGGGAGGACGCGTTCAGTGAGCCTCGATGCTTACCCCAGTTCCAGCACCGGCGGCTCCGTGCCTCCCGTTCCAAGGGAAGCGCCTACGTCCGGCAGCCCCGCACCATCGGAAATCGACGCCGCGGGCATAGACCGGATTTTGCGACGCGAAACCCACTCCTCCCGGGCCTTCGCCTCCATCACCGCCGCCGTCCTTGTCATCGCCCTGTGCGTTTACGCCCTCCTGGAGACTGCGGTCCGGGCCCTCGGGCAACCGCCCTGGCTCGTAGATCCGCAAACGGCTGCCGAGCAGGCGGCGGCGCTTCCGAAGGGGGTTCCGCCGCTGCTGCTCGGTGTGGTCGGTGCGGTCCTGCTGATGGTGGGGCTGTTCTTTTTCCTGTCCGCGATATTGCCGGGGCGACGGGCGCGGCATCAACTTCGCGACCGCCGTGCCGCCGTCGTGGTGGACGATGAAGTCATTGCCTCCGCCTTGGCGCGCCGGGCCAGGGTGGCCGTGAACGTGAGTCAGGAGCAGGTGATGGTGACCGTCTCCCGGCATCAGGTCCGGGTCAGCGTCCGTCCAACGTCCGGGGTCCCGCTAAACCAGGACGCCCTGCTCGCTGCCGTGCAGGACGAGCTTCGGGGAATGCGGCTCTCACCCACCCCCGACGTTCAGATCACGGTGGCTCCGGCTGGGGTGGTGGGCGCATGAACGGAACCCCAAGAATTCTTAACCGGATCATCCTCGGCCTCCTGGGGCTCGCCTTCTCCGGCCTTGGGGTTCTGCTGATCCTGCTGGCAAGCGTGCCGGCAGTTGCAGCCTGGTGGCAGGGCTGGGCCGCCGGGACGTGGAACAACTGGCAGGACCTCTTTGAGCGCACCCGCTTTCCCGGAGGGACGGGTAGCTGGCTCTGGACGGTGTTGGTTCTGGCACTGCTCCTGGTGACTGCCGCCATGGTGGCTTGGGTTGCCCAGCAGGGCAAGGGCCGGGCCAGCCTCCTGGTGTCCGAAGAGGACCCCGGTGACGTGCCCGGGAATGTCAGGATCGGCAGCGGCGTCGCCGAACAGGCGCTGCGGGCCGCGTTGGCGGACCGTCCCGACCTGGCCGGTGCAACCGTCGGCACCTACGAGTTCCGCGGCGAACCGACCCTGAAAATCAGGGTCCAGCCCCGCCAGGGCGTGGCCCCGCACCGTCTCGCAGCCGAGGTCTCGGCCCTGGTGGAGGCGCTCGACGTCGCGCTGGGTAAACGACCCCCGGTCCTCATCCATATCGTCGCCGGAGCCCGGTCCAGGTTCGGCCGCGCAGAGCGTGTCCGCTGACCGGACAATGTCTCGTTTCCATAAAGGCGTGTGTAAACGCTTGCATCAGCATTGCCTCTTAACTAGTGTGACAGTCGACACATCAATGCACTGCCGATTTCTGACCGGTACTCAGCGAGGAGACCACCTATGAAAACCCCGAAGTTTTTACTTCCCGTGGCCACAGCCGGCGTTCTAGCCCTTACCCTCTCCGCCTGCGGTGGCGGTGGCGGCGGCAGTACCCCGGCGGCCGGTGACGCGGAGCAGGGCCTCGACGGCCGCGGCCCCATCACCTACGTCCAGGGAAAGGACAACAGCAACGTGGTCCGTCCGCTGATCGAGAAGTGGAACGCCGCCCACCCCGACGAAAAGGTCACGTTCAAGGAACAGACGGACAGCGCCGACCAGCAGCACGATGACCTCGTCCAGAACTTCCAGGCCAAGAACCCCAACTACGACGTCGCCAGCGTGGACGTGGTCTGGACCGCGGAATTCGCGGCCAAGGGCTGGCTGCAGCCGCTCAAGGACAAGATGGCGCTGGATACCTCGAAGATGTTGAAGCCGACGGTGGAGTCCGCGTCCTACAAGGGCACCCTCTACGCTGCCCCCGAATCCTCCGACGGCGGCATCCTGTATTACCGCAAGGACCTGGTCCCGACGCCGCCGAAGACGTGGGACGAGATGATGGGCATGTGCTCCATCGCCAAGGCGAACAACATGGGCTGCTATTCAGGTCAGTTCGCCAAGTACGAAGGCCTGACGGTCAACGCCTCCGAGGCCATCAACTCTGCTGGCGGCGCCGTGCTGGATAAGGACGGCAAGCCCAGCCTGAACACGCCGGAAGCCAAGGCCGGGCTTGAAAACCTCGCCAAGTCCTACGCGGACGGCAGCATCCCCAAGGAAGCCATCACGTTCAAGGAAGAGGAATCCCGCCAGGCGTTCCAGGACGGGAAGCTGCTGTTCCTGCGCAACTGGCCGTACGTTTACAACCTGGCCACCACGGAAGGTTCCTCGAAGGTCAAGGATGTCCTCGGCATGGCGGCACTGCCCGGAAAGTCTGGCCCCGGTGCGTCCTCCCTCGGCGGCCACAGCGCCGGCATGAGCGTCTACTCCAAGAACAAGGCCACCGCCCTGGACTTCCTGAAGTTCCTGACCACGGAAGAGACGCAGAAGTTCTTCGCGACCCAGGGATCCCTGGCGCCGGTTCTCGGCTCGCTGTATGAGGACCAGGAACTGATCGCCAAACTGCCGTACCTGCCGGTCCTGAAGACCTCGATCGAGAACGCAGTGCCCCGCCCGGTTACCCCGTTCTACCCGGCCGTCACCAAGGCCATCCAGGAAAATGCATACCCGGCCATCAAGGGCGAGAAGACAGTGGAAGCCGCCCTGTCTGACATGCAGAAGTCCATCGAAACAGCGACCGCAGGAAAGTAGCCTAGCCATGGCAACTGAACTGGGCCCGACGCCGGTCAAGTCACCGGCGTCGGGCGGGACCCCGACTAACCGCGGCCCGAAGGGCGTAGGGGAAGACAACCGCATTGCCACGCAGGGCCGCTGGGCCTCGTGGCTGCTGGCCCCGACGATCGCCGCCCTGGCCATCGTGATCGTTTACCCGATCATCAGCGCCATCATCATGTCTTTCCAGGCCGACTCCGGCCTTGATCCCGTCACCGGACTCTTCACCGCAGGCGGGCCGGCCGGCTTCTCCAACTACGTCAACTGGCTGGCCCAGCAGTGCGCCGCTCCGGGCGGCGGGACCGTAGCCTGCCCGCCGGGGACCCTCGGCTCACAGTTCTGGTCGGCCACGGCCACCACTTTCTTCTTCACCATCGTGACAGTCTCCCTGGAAACCGTCCTTGGCTTCTGGATGGCCATGATCATGGCCCGGACCTTCAAGGGCCGCGGCCTGGTCCGCGCGGCAGTGTTGGTCCCGTGGGCTATTCCCACGGCTGTGACTGCCAAACTGTGGCTGTTCATCTTCGCGTTCGAGGGCATCGCCAACAAGATGTTCAACACCACGATCCTGTGGACCGGCAGCGAATGGCCGGCCAAATGGGCAGTGATCATTGCCGACACATGGAAGACCACGCCCTTCATGGCCCTGCTGATTCTGGCAGGCCTGCAGATGATTCCGGCCGAAGTCTATGAAGCCGCCAAGGTGGACGGCGCATCCGCGTGGCAGCGGTTCCGCATGATCACCCTTCCGCTGGTGAAACCGGCGCTGATGGTGGCGATCCTCTTCCGCACCCTGGACGCGCTGCGCATGTTCGACCTCCCGTACATCCTGACGGGCGGCTCGAACAACACCACCACGCTGTCCATTCTGGTGATCAACCAGATCAGGCAAGGGTTCAACGCCGCAGCGGCCTTGTCCACCATCACGTTCATCATCATCTTCCTGGTGGCCTTCATCTTTGTCAGGTTCCTGGGTGCGAACGTCGTCGAGCAGCAAACAGGCGCAACTAAGGGGAAGAAATGACCGCCGCGACAGAATTGCGGGCCCGCCAGGACCATGGCCGCAAGGTAGCGCAGAACCGCGAGAAGTGGGCGCAGGGACGTACGTACATCAGTGCGGCCGTCATCCTCATCTGGTGCCTGGCGCCGGCGTACTGGATGGTGGTGACGGCGTTCCGGGATGTCGGGTTCACTTACGACACCTCCCTCCTGCCCTCCCACGTCACGCTGGACAATTTTAAGACCGCCTTCGACACCTCCTTTGGCAACCACTTCGGCCAGGCCCTGGCCAACAGTGTTTTCATCGGCGTCGTGGTGACTGCCATCTCGCTGGTTATCGGCGTTTTTGCGGCGTATGCCCTGGCGCGGTTGAACTTCCGGTTCAAGTACCTGGTGCTCGGTTTCATCCTGGGCGCGTCGATGTTCCCGGGCGTTGCCCTCATCACGCCGCTGTTCCAGCTCTTCACCAATATCGGCTGGATCGGCACCTACCAGGCGCTCATCATTCCGAACATCTCCTTCGTACTTCCCTTGACGGTCTACACCATGACGTCGTTCTTCCGGGAAATGCCGTGGGAGCTTGAGGAATCGGCCCGGGTGGACGGCTGCACGCAGGGGCAGGCCTTCCGGAAGGTCATCATGCCCCTGGCGGCGCCGGCCATCTTCACGACGGCCATCCTGGCGTTCATTTCCTCCTGGAATGAATTCCTGATTGCCAGCCAGCTCTCAAGCGACAGGACACAGCCGGTCACGGTGGCCATTGCCAGCTTTGCCGGTGCGCAGCCCAATCAGATCCCGTACACGGCGATCATGGCTGCAGGCACCATCGTGACCATCCCCCTGGTCATCCTGGTGCTTGTCTTCCAGCGGAAGATCGTCGCGGGCCTGACCGCCGGTGCGGTCAAGTGAGGGACCAGCTGTGACGGCCGGCCAAAACCAGGGCCACGTATCCGCACCCCGCCGAAGGGTGCGGTCCGGGGAGGACTTCGACATCATCATCGGGTTCCTGGGCTTCTGGGCGGTGGTACTGCTGGTGGTCACTGTCTGGATGGAAGTGACCGCCCAACCGGCGCTCGGGTGGTCACTCGGACTGCTGGCCACGCTGCTGGCGGTCTATGGAATGATCCGGTTGCGCCGGAAGTTGCCCGAACGGACGGCGACCAGGCGCGGCTGAGGGGCAGCGCAGCCAGGGGCCGGAGCGGCGGCTTCGTTGCTGTTGACGCGGCGAGCAGGAACTCCGGCATCCGGCCATGCGTCGGCGGTAGACAGTCGACAAGGGGACACGGTGGCAAGGACGTCAGACAGGGCACAGCGCGGAGGGCACTCCGGGGTCAGCATCGAGGATGTGGCCGCTGCCGCCGGAGTGTCCACCGCTACCGTGTCCCGCGCCGTCCGCGGCCTGCCCAGGGTTTCGCCGGCCACCAGGGAAAAAATCCTGGTCATCGCCGACGACCTGGGCTATGTGGCGTCGTCGTCAGCGTCGGGCCTTGCCACCGGGCGAACCAAGACCATCGGCGTCCTGGCGCCCTTCGTCAGCCGCTGGTTTTTCTCCAAGGCGATAGAGGGCGCTGACCGCGAACTGCACGCCCGCCGGTACAACCTCTCACTTTTCAATTTGGGCGGCCACGGCAGCAACCGGGAACGGCTCTTCAGCAAGACCATGGTCTACAAACAAATCGATGCACTGCTGGTCCTGTGCATGGCATTGACGCATGAGGAAATCGAGCACCTCCAGAAGATTGACATCCCGTTGGTCGTCGTCGGCGGCCACGTCGAAGAATGCCCGTATATCGGGATCGACGACTACGCGGCTGCAGCGACTGCCGTGCGCCACCTGATCGGCCTCGGCCACCAGGACATCGCCTTGCTCCACGGTGATGACGAGACCGACCTGAACTTCGACGTCCCCAGGGTCCGGATCGAGGCCTTTAAAGACATCATGGCGGAATCCGGCCTGCGGGTCCGGGAGGAGTGGGACGAACTGGGCGACTTCACGGTCCGTAGCGGCCAGGAAGCGTTCCGCCGGCTGTGGAACAAGCCCGGACCCAAGCCCACAGCCATTTTCTGCGCCTCCGACGAAATGGCCATGGGGGTCATCCTAGAGGCCGCCCGGGCGGGGGTGCGGATTCCGGATGACCTCTCGGTGATCGGGATCGACGACCACGACTTTTCCGAGGCCATGGGTCTCACCACCGTCGGGCAGCGCCCTGATGAGCAAGCGGAACTAGGCACAAAAATGCTGCTGGATGAGCTCGACGGCATCGTCGGATCGGTGCGCTCCGTGGTCGCCCCGCACCAGCTGATTGTCCGCAGCACGACGGCGCCGCCCCGCCGCGCGGGGGCACCTGTCTCGGCGGCATCGGCGAGTATCTGATGCCCGCAGGGGCGCGGTCCGGGGAGGACGCGCGTCCTCGTTAGGACGCGCGCGCGAGTTGCCGGATCGGGATCCAGCGGGATGCCAGCCGCCGGTACGCGGCGGCTGCCCCGGTCATGTCCCCTTCAGCCAGGCACTCAATGCCCAGCCGCACATCCATGGGCGAATCGTCCGGATAGACCTTGTCCGCCACCGCCCCGTAATCCAGCTCCACCACCGCGCCGGGGTGGAAGAGTTCCAGCCAGGCGGTGAGCTGGGTGAGGTCCTCCAGCATGTCGAGCTCCGGCGCGGCGAGGGACAGGTGGGCCACCGCATAACGGACCCGTTCCAGGGCCTCGCCGATCGTCGCGCGGATCCGTACGGTGACAATCCGGCCGTCGGACTCCACCACGTCCGTAGGGTCCGACTCCATGAAGAGGCAGAACCAGCTGAAAGGGATTCCCCAGGTGGATGCGCGGGTATGCACGCGGCCCAGCCCGGATCGTGCCTGCACTTCATCGATGCGTTCCTGGTGCTTGTCCCGCTGCAGTTCCGGAATGAGCAATTCAGCCAGCGGCGCGTGGATGCCCTCCATCAGGGCGTTGGCGGCCAGCCCGGCCCGGAGTACCAGCTGGCTGGGGCAGTACAGCAATGGCTCCGCTGATCCGGTGCCGGCGGATCCAGTCCCGGGTGCCGTCTCGCCGGGCGGAGCGGCGTCCGGGGAGGTACCGCCGTTTCGGGGCACCGCAAGGACGCGGACCAGATCCGTCGCCCCGGTGGGAAAAGGGTCCCCGCCGGGCCGGGTGATGCGCCCCAGGGACGCGAGAAGCTCGGCGTTTTCGACGGCCGCCCGGGAACCGCTCTGCGCGCTGACCCCGCGCAATGCCGCCTGCTGCTCCGCAGGGAATGCCTCCAACGGCTCGTAGATCCGCAGCGAGGAGGAGAAGGGCAGCCCGGCCTGACCCCGGTAGAGGTTTCCCGTCATCGGAAGCTGTCCCTTTCCTGGGCTGCCGACATCAGCCGCCCAGCTCCACGATCACGGGGGCGTGGTCCGAGGCGCCCTTGCCCTTGCGTTCCTCGCGGTCGATGGACGCGCCGGTGACCCGAGCGGCCAGTTCCGGAGAAGCCAGGACGAAGTCGATCCGCATGCCCTCCTTCTTGGGGAAGCGCAACTGCGTGTAGTCCCAGTAGGTATAGACGCCGGGGCCGGGAGTGTGCGGGCGGACCACGTCCTGGAAGCCAGCGTTTTCGAACGCGTGGAAGGCGGCGCGTTCCGGCTCGCTGACGTGGGTGAGGCCACCGGCGCGGAAGTAATCGATGTCCCAGACGTCCCCGTCCTGCGGGGCGATGTTCCAATCTCCCATCAGGGCGATCTGTGCCGCCGGATCTTCCCGGAGCCAGCCCTCGGCATGGGCCCGCAGGGTATCCAGCCAGCCGAGCTTGTACGGCATGTGTTCGTCGTCGAGCGCGCGCCCATTGGGGACGTAGAGGCTCCAGATCCTGATGCCGCCGCACGTGGCGCCGATGGCGCGGGCCTCCTGCACGGCGTCCTTGCCGTTCTTGCCGAACGCGGGCTGATCCAGGAAGGTGCGTTCGACGTCGTCGAGTCCCACCCGGGAGGCAATCGCCACGCCGTTCCACTGGCTCAGGCCGAAATGCGCTACCTCGTAGCCCATGTTTTCAAACAACTCCCAGGGGAAGTTGTCGTCCTTGCACTTGGTTTCCTGGATGGCCAGGACATCACAGTCGGTGCGCTGAAGCCAGGCTTCCACGCGGTCGGCGCGGGCGCGGAGCGAGTTCACATTCCAGGTAGCTATCTTCACAGTTCCTAACTTACCGAACTTGGCAGCCGGAGGAGGAAGAGGACGTCCGGCCGGCCCCTCTGGAATTTAGTAGGAAGTCCGAGTATATTCGGAGGGAGAGCATGGCGTGGATCACACACGGCCCGGCTGTTGGCGCGGGCATCCGCATCCGCACGACGCAGTTTCACTCCGCAATCACACGGTGCAAAGGAGCATTCCCTCATGGTTCGCGAACTATCCCATTACATTGACGGGCAGCATGTTGAAGGCACTTCGGGGCGCTTTAGCGATGTCTACGATCCCTGCACCGGCGAGGTCCAGGCCAGGGTGCCGCTGGCCAGCACCGAGGAAGTCCGCAACGTGGTGTCCAACGCGGAGAAGGGCCAGCTCGAATGGGCTGCCATGAACCCGCAACGCCGTGGCCGGATCCTGCTCAAGTTTGTGGATCTCGTCAACCAGAACATGGATGAGCTCGCCACCTTGCTGTCCTCCGAACACGGCAAGACGTTCCTCGACGCCAAGGGCGACATCCAGCGCGGTATTGAAGTGGTGGAATTCGCCGCCGGCGCCCCGCACCTGCTTAAGGGCGAGTTCTCGGACAGCGCCGGCACGGGCATCGACGTCCACTCGATGCGCCAGCCACTCGGCGTCGTCGCCGGGATCACGCCCTTCAACTTTCCGGCCATGATTCCGCTCTGGAAGTCAGGGCCGGCCCTGGCCGCCGGTAACTCCTTCATCCTCAAGCCGTCCGAACGGGACCCGTCGGTGCCGCTGCGCCTGGCGGAGCTTTTCACGGAGGCCGGCCTGCCGGACGGCGTCTTCAACGTTGTCAATGGCGACAAGGAAGCGGTGGATGCGCTGCTTGGGGACCCCCGGGTCCAGGCCATCGGCTTCGTGGGCTCCACACCGATCGCGCAGTACATCTACGCCACCGCGGCGGCGAACGGCAAACGCGCCCAGTGCTTCGGCGGCGCCAAAAACCACATGGTGATCATGCCGGACGCCGACCTGGATATGGCAGCGGATGCCCTCATGGGCGCCGGCTTTGGCTCCGCCGGCGAACGCTGCATGGCAATCTCCGTGGCCGTTCCGGTCGGCAAGGCCACCGGGGACGCGCTGGTCGCCAAGCTGGAGGAACGGATCGCTGACCTGAAGGTTGGCCACAGCCTCGCCAAGGACTCGGATTTCGGCCCCGTGGTGGCGGCCTCCGCCAAGGAACGGATCGAGGGTTACATCCAGGCGGGCGTCGACGAGGGCGCCACCCTGCTCACCGACGGCCGCGGCCTCAAAGTTGACGGCTACGACGGCGGCTTCTGGGTTGGCCCCACGCTTTTCGACAATGTCACAAAGGACATGACGATCTACAAAGAAGAGATATTCGGGCCGGTCCTGAGTGTCCTGCGTGCCGAGGACTACGACGAGGCCCTGCGCCTGTGCAGCGAGCACGAGTTCGGCAACGGCGTGGCCATTTACACCCGTGACGGCGACGCCGCGCGCGACTTTGCCAGCCGGGTCCAGGTGGGCATGGTGGGCATCAACGTTCCCATTCCGGTACCGATCGCCTACTACACCTTCGGCGGCTGGAAGGCTTCGGGCTTCGGCGACCTCAACCAGCACGGTGCCGACGCTTTCCGGTTCTACACGAAGACCAAGACGGTCACCACCCGCTGGCCGTCCGGCATCCGCAGCGGTGCCAGCTTCGTGATGCCGGAAGGCAGCTGATGACGGGGGAGCACCTGGGTGAGAGCCCGGCAGCTGAAGTGCTGTTCGAGCGGCGCGGCCGGCTGGGCGTCATCACACTTAACCGGCCGCAGGCCGTCAATGCGCTGACCGCGGGCATGGCCTCTGCCATGCTCGTCCAGCTCACGCTCTGGGCCGACGACGACGCCGTGGCCGCGGTGCTGGTCCGCGGCGCCGGCGAGCGGGGGCTGTGCGCCGGCGGCGACATCGTCGCCATCTACCGCGACATGCTCGACGACGGTGACGCGACCGCCGGGTTCTGGGCCGAGGAATACCAGCTGAACTCCCTCATTTCGGGGTATCCGAAGCCGTATATAGCTTTCATGGACGGGTTGGTGCTTGGCGGCGGCGTGGGGATTTCCGCGCACGGCTCGGTCCGGATCGTCACCGAACGGACCCGGATGGGCATGCCGGAAACCACGATCGGGTTCGTGCCCGACGTCGGCGGAACCCTGCTGCTCTCCCGCTCGCCGGGGGAGACCGGCACCCACGCCGCCCTCACCGGCGCGCACCTGAACGGCGCCGATGCCGTGTTCCTGGGGCTCGCTGACCGCTATGTGCCCTCCGCCAAGCTGGCGGAACTCGCCGAAGCCCTGGAGGGGGAGGCGCCGGACACCGCCGTCGCACACTTCGCGGAGCCGGCCGGGGACTCCGTCCTGGCGGCCCAGCGGGAATGGATTGACGCGTGCTATTCCTCCGACGTTGCCGAGGAGATCGTCAGCCGGCTGCGCACAGTGGGCGGGGAAGCCGCCGACGTCGCCGAGACGATCGAGGCCAAGTCGCCGACTGCCGTGAAGGTTGCGCTGGAATCCCTGCGCCGGGTGCGTGGGCTGAGCCTGGCGGAAGCACTGGAGCAGGAATACCGGGTGGGACTGCGGTTCCTCACCGGACCCGATTTCCGGGAGGGAATCCGTGCCCAGGTGGTGGACAAGGACCGCGCCCCGCACTGGAAGCCGGCCACCTTGCCGGAAGTCAGCCGCGAGGACGTCGCAGCCTATTTTGCGCCGCTCGGCGAGCGTGAACTGAAACTCTCGAAGGAGCGCCACAATGTCTGAAACACCGCTGCCTGACGCCGCGCAGACCGGGCCCGTCGCCTTCCTGGGCCTCGGCCACATGGGCGGCCCCATGGCCATCAACCTGGTCAAGGCCGGCTATTCCGTCGCCGGCTTCGACGTTGTTCCGGCCGCCCTGGAAACCGCCCGCTCGCACGGCATCGGCACGGCGGACACCGCCGCAGAGGCCGTGGCGGGGGCCGCCGTCGTGCTGACCATGCTGCCCAGCGGCAAGCACCTGCTGGATGCCTACCGCGGCACCCCCGGCCGGCCGGGACTGCTGGACGTGGCGCCGCCGGGCACCCTCTTTTTGGACTGTTCCACGATCAACGTCGACGAGGCCCGCGAAGCCGCCGAACTCGCCGTCGCGGCCGGCCACCGGGCCGTGGACGCCCCGGTGTCCGGCGGCGTCGTCGGGGCCGAGGCGGGCACCCTGACGTTCATGGTGGGTGCCCTTCCGGACGATTTCGGGGCGGTCAAGCCGATGCTCGAGGTGATGGGCAAGCGCGTGGTCCACTGCGGGGAGCACGGCGCCGGGCAGGCCGCCAAGATCTGCAATAACATGATCCTCGGCGTCTCCATGATCGCGGTCAGCGAAGCCTTCGTGCTGGGCGAGAAGCTGGGTTTGACGCACCAGGCACTGTTCGACGTCGCGTCCGCGGCCTCGGGCCAGTGCTGGGCTCTGACCACCAACTGCCCTGTGCCCGGGCCGGTGCCGGCGAGCCCGGCGAACCGCGATTACCAGCCCGGATTCGCCGGAGCGCTCATGGCCAAGGACCTCAAGCTGGCACTCAACGCGCTGGAAAGCACGGGCGTTGCAGCCCGGTTGGGGCCGCTCGCGTCCGAAATTTACGATACCTTTGCCGCGGAAGGCGGGGCTGGCCGGGACTTCTCCGGAATCATCACCGACATCCGGGACAAATCCGAACAGCAGCCAAGGGGACAAGCATGACGGAGCAATACGCAAACATTCTGGTGGAGCGGCGCGGGCGTGTGGGGCTGGTAACGCTCAACCGGCCGCAGGCTCTGAACGCCCTCAACAAGGCCACCATGGACGAGCTCGTCGCCGCCGTGTCCGCGATGGACACCGATCCGAACGTCGGCGCCGTCGTGCTGACCGGGTCCGGCAAGGCCTTCGCAGCCGGCGCGGACATTAAGGAGATGCAGTCCAAGGGCTACATGGACATGTACGCGGCCGATTGGTTCAGGGGCTGGGAAGACTTCACCCGGCTGCGCATCCCCGTCGTCGCCGCCGTCTCCGGGTTTGCCCTCGGCGGCGGCTGCGAGCTGGCCATGATGTGCGATTTCATCATCGCGGGCGAGAACGCCAAGTTCGGCCAGCCGGAAATCAGCCTTGGCGTGCTGCCCGGGATGGGCGGCTCGCAGCGCCTCACCCGCGCCGTGGGCAAGGCCAAGGCGATGGACATGATCCTCACCGGGCGGTTCATGGACGCCGGGGAAGCCGAACGCGCCGGACTGGTGTCCCGTGTGGTGCCCGCCGCGGACGTGGTTGAAGAGGCCCTCAAAGCCGCCGAGGTCATTGCGTCCAAGTCCAAGCCGGTGGCGATGGTGGCCAAGGAAGCCGTCAACACAGCTTTTGAGACCGGGCTGGCCCAGGGCGTGCTCTTCGAACGGCGCGTGTTCCACTCGCTGTTCGCCACCGAGGACCAGAAGGAAGGGATGGCGGCCTTCACCGAGAAGCGCCAGCCGGACTTCACGCACCGCTAAGCGGCGACGCTCCAGCGGAGCCGCGACGCGCTAATTTCTTCGTGACGCGCAAAAGCCCTGGCCCCTGCCGGATCCCGGGAACGGCAGGGCTTTTGCGTGTCGCCCGGCAGGAATCGCCTCAAGGGATCACATGACGCTGATGCCGAGCAGGCCGATGATCAAGGCCATCACCACAAGCGTCACGAGTTCGTGGGCGCAGTTCAGCACCGTCAAGCCGGCCGGGCGGCCCTCAAAGGTGTCGTGGGTGATGAACCGTGCCGCCGTGAATCCTGCCCAGAGGATCAGTGTGGTGACCACAGTATTGACCAGGAAATTACCGCCGTAGAAGTGCTGCGCAATGGCGGCAGCCCCCGCCAGCACCGAGGCGCTGATGAAGCTGACCACCAGCGTGACCAGGATCGGCCTGACGGCGTCTTTGGCTTCCCCGCTGGGAGTGACTCCGGCGACGCGCATCCAGTAGTTGCCGAACACCTTCGGGGTGTACCAGACAGAGCCGACCACCATGCTGGACAGGGTCGCCAGCAGAACGGCCCAGATGTTGATTTCCGGAATCATCGTGCACTCCTCGGTTCGAGGTCCGTTCTCTCCGAAGTCTAAGGGACCGACAGGGCGGGCATCGGCAGTTCGCGGCTACCTCTTTTAGGAGGTAGCTGGGCGTCCACCCTGCTGGCTACGGTGAGCTGAGTCACACAGCCTGGCATTGGGGCTGACATCAAAGGAGATTGCCATGACCTCAGTTTCACCGACTTCGGCAGCCGGGTTGCAGGCGCCACCCAGCCGCAAAACCCTTCGCAAGGTCGCGTTCGCCAGCGCCGCCGGAACCACCATCGAGTTCTACGACTTCTTCATCTACGGCACGGCCGCCGCACTGGTTTTCCCCGTGGTTTTCTTTCCGGCGCTCGGTGCCGCGGCCGGCACCATCGCTTCATTCGGTACCTTCGCCGTTGCCTTCTTCGCCCGGCCGGTCGGTGCCATCATCTTCGGGCACTTCGGGGACCGGATCGGCCGGAAGAAGACCCTCATCACCACGCTGCTGATGATGGGCATCGCCACCGTGCTGATCGGCCTCATCCCGGACGCCAGCACCATTGGCGTGGCCGCCCCCATCCTGCTCGTCGTGCTCCGCTTCGTGCAGGGCCTCGCAGTCGGCGGCGAATGGGCCGGCGCCACCCTCCTCGTCGCGGAATACGCTCCGAAAGGAAAACGCGGGCTCTTCGGCTCTTTCCCGCAGCTCGGCCCGTCCGTGGCGTTTGCCCTGGCCAGCGGTACGTTTCTCATCACCAACCTGACCCTTGGGGACAAGTCGGAGGCTTTCATCACCATCGGTTGGCGGGTGCCGTTCATTCTCAGCGCTGTGCTGGTACTCGTCGGCCTGTGGGTGCGTCTGAGCATCGAGGAAACGCCGGTCTTCAAGAACGCCGCAACGGCCACCGCAACCAGCAGCAGGCTGCCGATCCTCGAATCCATCAAGCGCCAGCCGCGCGAAATCCTTCTCGCCGGCGGCTCCCTGACGCTTCTCTTTGCCTTTTTCTACCTTGGCACCGCGTACCTCACCAGCTATGCCACCAGTCCCACCGGCATGCACCTGAGCCGGGCGGAAGTGCTGAGTACCGGCATTATCGCCTCGCTGTTTGTCGCCGCCGCCACCCTGGCCTCCGGGATCGTCTCGGACCGCTTCGGACGCAAGAAGGTCATTGCCACCGCCTGCAGCCTCGCCGTGCCGTGGTCGCTCGTGCTCTTCCCGATCCTCAGCGCGAACACCGTCTTCGCCTTCGGTCTCGGCCTCACCGTGACCCTGGTGATCTTCGCCATCGCCTACGGCCCTGCCGGGGCGCTCCTGCCGGAGCTCTTCGAGACCCGCTACCGGTACACCGGGGCCGGCATGGGCTATAACCTGGCCGGCGTCGTCGGTGGAGGCATCGTTCCGCTCGTTGCGGCCCAGCTCGCCGGCACCTCCGGCGCCAATTCGGTCGGCTTCCTGCTCGCCGGAATTGGCGTCTTCAGCGTCCTGTGCACCCTGGCGCTGCCCAACCACGAAAAGCGGGCTTTGGAAAGCGGAAAGCACGACCTTGCGCCGGGCTACGCCGACAGCACGGGACCTGCCGAGCCCGTCTCCCGGCGCTCAGGCTGCCGGGCCAAGGACCAACCGCAGCGGGGAATATAGGCGAATCCCGGCTGGGGAGCGGGGTCTCCGGTAGGACCGGCGGCTCCGCTCCTAGGGGATCAGCCCCAGCCGGCGGGCCACCGACACGGCCTCGAGCCGGTTGTGCGCAGAAAGCTTGACCATGGCATTTTGCAGGTAACTCTTGACGGTTACCGCTTTCAGGCCCAGACGATCCGCGGTTTCCTGATACGAACAGCCGAGCGCCACCTGCGCCAGAACATCAAGCTCCCGGCGGGCCAGCCGGGCCGTCGGATGGACGCCGTCGGCGGGCGTGGGAGCCAGATGGGTGCCGATGATATCCAGCTGCCGGGCCAGGTGCGGGTCGGTTACCGTGCCGGCCAGGGACCTCAGCTCGGCGTGGGCTTCCCGGACGTGCTCCAGCCAGCTGCGGTCCAGGGCCAACGCAGGTGCAGCCCGCGCCGTGTCGATTATCGAAACCCGCCGGTCCACCTCGTCCCGGACCCGCAGCTCCTCGGCGATCTCGGCGGCCGCAGCTGCCGCCTCGCTCACAGCTTTTTCTCCGAGCGGCGTGCTGTCCCGGCTTGCGATATACAACACCGCACGCGACCGGCCCCGGACCACCACGGGAACGGCTGCCATCGAGGTCAGCCGTTCCCGCCGGACAGCGAGGTCGTATTCGTGGGTGATCCCTTCGGAGGCAATGTAGTCCTCGACAAGGAACGGGCGCCGCTGCGTGAGGACTCGGCCGCCGAGGCCCGCCCCGGGAACAACCACAACCTGGTGCAGGCTGGAGGTGGCGGTGCCGAGAAAGTCCGTCAGCTGGAGCAACTCGCCGCTGGCCAGCCCGGCAAACAGCACGGCGGGACGGAACCTCCCGGAGAGCTGGCGCAGCGAGGCGCGGAGCAGTTCCCGGTCATCGGGGCGGGAGTAGTCGTTCGGCTGCATGAGTCGTCTCCAGGTGCGCGGAACCGGTCACCGCATTGTGGCCGGCCGTCAATCGTGGTCAGGCAAGACAAGCCAGGGGTTAGTCGCTGAAGTCGCCGGCGTTGCGTCGGAATGTGCCCAGGATCCGGATCAGCTGGTCAACGTCCTGCTCTGCGAAGCCGGACTGGGCGAACACCTCGGCGTTCAGGGCCGCCGTCGCCCGCTTTGCCAGCGTCCGCCCCTCCGGGGTGAGTTCAATCAGGGTGGTGCGCCCGTCGGTGGGATGCGGCGAGCGAAGTACCAGGGCCGCCCTTTCCAGCCGGTCGACGGCGTTCGTGACCGACGTGGGATGGACCTGCAACAGCGCGCTGGCTTTGTTCATGGGCAGCGCGCCGCTGCGGGCGAAGCCCAGCAGGGCGAGCAGTTCGTACCGGGCGAACGTCAGCCCGAACGGTTTCAGGATCCCCTCGATCCGGGCCAGCAGGATCTGCTGGGTCCGCATCACGGCGGTGATGGCGGCCATGGGTGCGGCGACGTCGGACCAGCCGTGCCGTTCCCAGTTCAACCGGGCGTCGGCAATCGGGTCACGCGGCAGGGGCGTTGCCACGGCACCCCCCACTGTTTGTCCTGACATCCATGGTCCTCAGCCTAGCTTTTCGGCCGGGCTCTTCAGCCCGGGGAAGTCGGCTTCGGTGTATTCGGTGCCAAGACCGGCCGGAACCGTTCCTCCGCCGTGGCGCAGTTCCTCGCTGTGCCGCAGCTCCACGCGGCGGATCTTGCCCGAGATTGTTTTGGGCAGTTCGGCGAACTCCAGCCTGCGGATCCGCTTGAACGGTGCCAGGTGGTCGCGGCAGTACCGCAGGATGTCCTCGGCCAGTTCCGGTCCGGGCTCGTGGCCGGCGGCAAGGACCACAAATGCCTTGGGGACTGAGAGCTTGAGCGGGTCGGGGGACGGGACGACGGCGGCTTCGGCCACCGCCGGGTGCTCGATCAGGACACTTTCCAGTTCGAACGGGGAGAGCCGGTAATCCGAGGACTTGAAGACGTCGTCCCCGCGGCCCACATACGTGATGATGCCGCGCTCGTCCCGGCTTGCCATGTCCCCGGTGTGGTAGTAACCGTCGCGAAACGCTTCCGCCGTCTTTTCCGGGTCGCCATAGTAGGCCTTCATCAGCCCGACGGGGCGGGGATCCAGGCGCAGGCAGAGCTCGCCGTCGTCGGACTCCTCGCCCGTTGCCGGGTCCACGAGGACGACGTCGTACCCGGGCAGCGGCTTGCCCATGGCGCCGATCTTGATCGGCTGGCCCGGGGTATTGGCGATCTGCACAGTGGATTCGGTCTGGCCGAAGCCGTCCCGGATGGTCTGGCCCCACGCGCGGTGGACCTGGTCGATCACCTCGGCGTTGAGCGGTTCCCCGGCGGACACCACCTTGGTGGGAGGGTTCTTGAGCAGGGTCAGGTCGGCTTGGATCAGCATGCGCCAGACCGTCGGCGGCGCACAGAAACTCGTTACCCGCTCGCGGTCCATTTGCGCCATCAGGGCCTTCGCGTCAAAGCGCTCGTAGTTGTAAATGAAGACGCAGGCCTCAGCGATCCAGGGCGTGAAGACGTTGGACCAGGCATGCTTGGCCCACCCCGGGGAGGCCACGTTCAGGTGCACGTCTCCAGGTTCCATCCCGATCCAGAACATCGTGGACAGGTGGCCTACCGGATAGGACGAGTGCGTGTGTTCCACGAGCTTGGCCTTGGACGTGGTGCCCGAGGTGAAGTAGAGCAGCAGGGTCTCATCGGCCAGGGTGGGCGCGTCCGGGGTGAAGTCCTCGCCCGCGCCGGCCGACCCGGAGTACTGCAGGGCGGCTGCGTCCGTGCCGGCGTCCCCGCCAATTTCAATCAGCGTGTACGCCCCCGGGACGTCGGCGAACTTGGCAAGGTTCGCACTGCCGACGGCGGCCCAGTTCGCCCCGCCGCGCTCCACCCGGTCCGTGAGGTCCGCAGGGCCCATCAGGGTGGTGGTGGGGATCATGACGATGCCCAGCTTGATTCCTGCGAGCATCAGTTCCCAGAGTTCCACCTGGTTTCCGAGCATGATGATCATGCGGTCACCGCGCCGGACGCCCTGGCCGCGCAGCCAGTTTGCCACCTGGGCGGAGCGCCGGGACAGGTCAGCGAAGCTGCGCCGCGTGGCAGTGCCGTCCTGCTCGACGATAACAAGGGCGGGCCGGGCAGCCTTCGCCGGGTCGGCAGCGATCTGATCGAACCAGTCCAGGGCGAAGTTGAAGTGCTCGAAGCGGGGCCACTGGAATTCGCTGCGCGCCGCCTCGTAGTCCTCTCGAAGGTCCAGCATGCGGTCGCGGGCGGCGCGAAATTCCTCTGTGACGGTCATGGTGCACCTTTCGAAGTCTGGCGGCGCAGCAGTTCAGTCCGGCGCCGTTGCCCGGGAATCACAGCTGTCCTCGTGATCCCCGTCACTGTGCAATATACTAGGACATCCAAGGGTTTGGAAGAGCCGGCTCGCTTCGTGAACCGGTCACTAGCGAAGGGACACATGCCCGTGCAGCCACAAGGACGTGCCAGCGGACAGAGGGTCATCCGGGACCACGCATCGCATGAAGTGCCGGCGCCGCCGCCCTTCCCGGACGCTGACTTGATGTACATCGTGGATTTGCTCCCCCCGGAGGAACAGGCCCGCTACCAGGAAATCCGCGACTTCCTGCAGTCCCGGATCCGTGCGGCCTCGATCGATTTCTGGAACCGTGAGGAATTCCCCTTCGGGTTGCTCGCCGAGCTTGGCAAGTACGGCCTCGGCGGGCTGCAGACGGACGGCACGTCCAAGTTGTTCAAGGGCCTGATGTACGTGGAGGTGGCCCGCGCCGACGTGTCCCTCTCGGCGCTCGTGGGGATCCATAACGAGCTGATCGTGGGCATGATCGACCAGCTCGGCTCCGAGGCGCAGAAGGCACGCTGGCTGCCCGGGCTTACTGCTTTCACGCAGATCGGCGCCTTCGCCCTGACCGAACCGGACCACGGCTCGGACATCGCCGGCGGACTGGCCACCACCGCGCGGCTGGAGGACGGGGAGTGGGTCATCGACGGCGCCAAGCGCTGGATCGGCGCCGGCACCATCGCCGACTTCGCCCTGGTCTGGGCGCGGGATGTCGCGGACCAGCAAATCAAGGGCTTCATCGTGGAGACGGACCGGCCTGGCTACACTGCGACGAAGATCGCCAACAAGATCGGGCTGCGGATCATGCAGAACGCGGATATCGTGCTCGACGGGGTCCGCATCCCGGAGTCCAACCTCCTGCCCGGGGCCACCGACTTCTCCAAAGCCAACGAGCTGCTGCGGGACTCCCGCGCCTGGGTGGGCTGGCAGGCCGCCGGCATTCAATTGGCCGCGTTCGACGTCGCGCGTTCCTATTCGCTGGAACGCAAACAGTTCGGCAAGGAACTGGCCCGCTTCCAGCTGATCCAGCAGCAGCTGGCCGAGATCCTGGGCAACGCGTCGGCGTCGCTGTCACTGATGGCGCAGCTGGCCAGGATCCAGGAGGCCGGAAAGCTGGAAATGGTCCAGGCGGCGATGGCCAAATCCACCACCACCCGGCTGGCCCGGGCGTCGGTGGCGATGGGGCGTTCGTTGATGGGCGGCAACGGGATCAGCAGCGACTATGAGATGGGCAAGCTCTTTGGCGACGCTGAAATCCTGTACACGTACGAGGGCAGTTACGAGATCAACTCGCTGATTGTGGCCAGGGCAGTGACCGGGAAGTCAGCTTTCGTTTAGTCCGTGGAAGTGCCGGCCGGAACGGTTCGGGCCGGCACTTCCACGTTTTTTGACCGGGACCTAGCGCTTAATCGATCGGCGTGACGTACGCTCCGGAGATTCCGCCGTCCACCAGGAAGGTGGAGGCGGTGATGAAGGAAGCGTCATCGCTGGCCAGGAAAGCCACGGCGGCGGCCAGCTCCTCCGGCTCGGCGAAGCGCCCCAGCGGCACATGGATCAGCCGGCGGGCAGCCTTTTCCGGGTCCTTTGCGAAGAGCTCCTTCAGTAGTGGTGTGTTGACCGGTCCGGGGCAGAGGGCGTTGATACGGATGCCCTGCCGGGCGAATTCGACGCCTAGCTCACGGCTCATGGACAGGACCCCGCCTTTGGAGGCGCTGTAGGAAATCTGTGAGGTAGCGGCGCCCATCACGGCAACAAACGAGGCTGTATTGATGATGGAGCCTTTCCCTTGCTCCTGCATGTAGGGGATGGCGTACTTGCAGCAGTAGTACACGGAGGTCAGGTTAACTTCCTGGACCTTCCGCCAGGCGTCAATGCCGGTGTCGAGGATGGAACCGTCGCTGGCGGGCGAGATTCCGGCGTTGTTGAAGGCGATATCAACGCTGCCGTACGTTTCCTTGGTCTGGGCATACAGGTTCTTGACGTCCTCTTCGCTCGTGACATCAACTTTGACGAACATCCCCCCGACCTCGGTCGCTGCGGCGAGGCCGGAGGTTGGCTCGATGTCGGCGATGACGACGTTGGCTCCTTCGGCGGCCATCCGGCGTGCCGTGGCCAGGCCAATGCCGCTGGCACCGCCGGTGATAACTGCGCTGCGACCGGCGAGGCGGTTCGAAACTACTGACTGCATGGGGAACTCCTTAGTGCGGGGGTAAAAAACCGTGGGGGCTGCGAGGAACGGCTCAGGTCAGGGCCGGGGTGGAGATAAAGACATTTTTGGTTTCGGTGAACGAGTCAAGGGCGTCCGGGCCCAATTCGCGGCCCAGTCCGGACTGCTTAAAGCCGCCGAACGGAGTGGAGTACCGGACCGAGGAGTGTGAGTTCACCGAGAGGTTTCCGGCCTCAACACCGCGCGCTACGCGAAGGGCCCGGTCAACGCCGGAGGTCCAGATCGAGCCGGACAGGCCATAGTCGGTGTTGTTGGCGATCCGGATCGCATCCGACTCGTCGGTGAACGGCACCACGGTGACCACCGGCCCGAAGATCTCCTCCGTGAACGACCTCGCGTCCAGTCCGGGAGTGAGCACGGTAGGCGGGAACCAAAAGCCCGGCCCGGAAGGGGCCTGTCCCTGGAAAGCGATCGGGGCGTTCTCCGGCACAAAACCCGCGACGTTCCGGCGCTGGGCGGCGGAAATCAGCGGCCCCATGCTGGTCCTTTCATCCGCGGGATCGCCGACGGTGATGGCCTTGACGGCGGATTCCAGCAGTTCCATGAAGCGGTCGTAGACATTGTGCTGGACGAGGATTCGGGACCGGGCGCAGCAATCCTGGCCCGCGTTGTCGAAGGCACCCCCGGGGGCCGCAGCGGCGGCCATCTCCAGGTCGGCATCGTCAAAGACGATGTTGGCGCTTTTGCCGCCGAGCTCAAGGGTCACTCGCTTGACCTGGTCTGCGCATCCGGCCATGATTTTCTTTCCCACTCCGGTGGAGCCGGTGAAGACCACCTTCCGGACCGACGGATGCGTCACAAACCGTTCGCCGACGACCGAGCCCTTGCCCGGAATGACTTGGAAGACATCGGGCGGGATGCCGGCCTCCCGGGCCAGCTCGGCCAAGCGCAGCGCCGTCAGGGGTGTCATCTCCGCAGGCTTGAGCACCACGGTGTTGCCCGCGGCAAGCGCCGGGGCGAAACCCCAAGCCGCGATCGGCATGGGGAAATTCCAAGGCACGATGACACCCACAACGCCGAGCGGCTCGTGGAAGGTGATATTCACTCCGCCGGCAACCGGAATCTGTCTGCCGAAGTGCCGTTCCGGTGCGGCCGAGTAGTAGTTCAGCACATCGCGGACGTTGCCGGCTTCCCAGCGGGCGTTGGCGATGGTGTGCCCGGCGTTGCGGACCTCGAGCCGGGCCAGGTTCTCCAGGTCGGCGTCCACTGCGGCCGCGAAGCGCCGCAGCAGTAGCGAGCGGTCCGCCGGAGCAACGGCACGCCAGGATTCGAAGGCTCCGGCTGCACGGGCGATGGCGTCGTCGACTTCGGCCAGGCCGGCCAGCGACACCGTTTCGAGCACTTCCTCGGTGGCGGGGTTTATAACGTCGAATGTTGTTGCGGTCATAGCGAAGACATCTCATTTCGATTGGCGCGATAGCTGCCCGCGGCCTGGACAAAGCCGCTGAAAAGCCGCAGGTCATTCGGGTTTTGCTCCGGGTGGAACTGCACTCCCAATACCCAGCCCGAGGCGTCGGCGGCTTCCAGGGCCTGGACGGTCCCATCCGTTGACGACGCTGTGACGCGGAGGCCGTCAGGAACCACATCCATGGCCTGGTGGTGGTAGCACGGGGCCGCTGCAGCATCGCCGAGCAGTGATTGGATCAGGCTGCCCCGCGCTGTGGTGAACGCGGCTTCGCCAAACACCCCCGGTGCGGGCTGGTAGTTGGCCGTCGGGTTGGTGTCCGGCAAGTGCTGGTTCAGACTGCCGTTCAGGGCCACGTTGAGGATCTGGGCTCCCCGGCAGATGGCAAACAGCGGCAGCCCGCGCTCGAGCGCTGCCCGCGTCAGGATGGTGTCGTGCTCATCGCGCAGTGGTTGGGCCACTGTCCGGGGGTGTGCGGGCGCACCGTAGCGGACCGGGTCCACGTCCGGGCCGCCTACCACAATCAGCCCGTCCACAAGGTCCAGGACGGTCTCGTCGGTGCCCAACGGCGGCAGCAGCAGCGGCGTGCCGCCAGCTGCCACCACCGCCTCCACGTAGGTGCCCGGGATGATGGCAGCTGGGGCGTTCCAGACGCCCCAGGATGCGTCCTGGTAGTAGCTTGTCAAGGCAATCCGCGGCCGGTAGGTTTCAGAGCCGTTCGAAGCCACGGACACGCTCCCAGTCTGTGACGGCGCTGTCAAAGGACCTCAGTTCGATGCCGGCTGCGTGGACGTAGTGATCCACCACGGCGTCGCCGAAGGCTTTCCGGGCCACGCTGGACTCGGCGAGCAGATCACGGGCGTCGCGGAGGTTCGTCGGCAGCCGGTCGGTGTCGGAGGCGTAGGCGCTGCCCTGAATTGCCGGACCCGGTGTCAGCCGGTTTTCCAGTCCGTGGATCACGGCGGCGATCAGTGCAGCGGCAGCCAAGTAAGGATTGAGGTCCCCGCCGCCCACGCGCATTTCGGTGCGGAGGCCGCGTCCGTGGCCCACCACCCGGAGGGCGCAGCTGCGGTTGTCCAGGCCCCAGGCAATGGCGGTGGGGGCAAAACTTCCCTCGACGAACCGCTTATAGGAATTGACATTGGGAGCCAGGAAGTAGGTGAGTTCCTTGAGCGCCTCCAGCTGGCCGGCCATAAAGTGCTCCATCACCGGGCTGAAGCCGTGCTCGCCGTCGCCGGGCAGGACGGGGTTGCCGGCAAGGTCGGTCAGGCTGAAGTGGATGTGGCAGGAATTTCCTTCGCGCTGGTCGTACTTGGCCATAAAGCTGATACTTTTGCCCAGCTGGTCCGCGATTTCCTTCGCGCCGTTTTTGTAGAAGACATGCTTGTCGCAAGCCTTGAGGGCTTCATCAAAGCGGAAGGTGATTTCCTGCTGCCCGAGGTTGCACTCGCCTTTGGAGGATTCGACAACGAGTCCAGCCGCTTCCATGTTGGTGCGGATAGACCGGATGACCGGCTCCAGGCGGGCCGTGGCGAGCAGCGAGTAGTCGACGTTGTACTGCGTGGAGGCATTGAGTCCGTGATAGTTCTTCTGCCAGGCCTCGCGGTATGAGTCGTCGAACAACAGGAATTCGAGCTCCGTGCCCATGTGGGCGCGGTAGCCGAGTTTCTCCAGCCGTTCCACCTGGGCGAGCAGGATCTGGCGCGGCGAGGCGACCACCGGTGACTTGTCCGCCCACATGATGTCGCACAGCACCATGGCCGTGCCCTGCTGCCAGGGAACCCGGCGCAAGGTGGAGACGTCCGGCAGCATCACCATGTCGCCGTAGCCGGTGTCCCAGGAGGACATTGCGTACCCGTCGATGGTGTTCATCTCGACGTCGACTGCGAGCAGGTAGTTGCAGCCTTCCGCGCCGTGGTCCAGCACGTCCTCCAGGAAGGACCGAGCGCCGCAGCGCTTGCCCTGCAACCGGCCCAGGGAATCGGTGATCGCCACGATCACGGTGTCGACCGCTCCGGAGGCGACGTCGGCCCGCAGTTCGTCGAGGGTGAGCTGGGCGTTTCTGCCGTGGTTTGGGGATGCTTCATTCATGGTTGCTCCGCAACGTTGGTTCTTGGCATGGGGTGTGGTGATTGTGGGATTGCTACTTCAGTTCCGCCTCGGCGAGGGCCAGCTTGGCGAATTCCTCGTCCGGGGATCCGGTGACGATGCGGTGCCGGCTGTAGAACCAGTAGTAGGCAATGGCCGCGGCGAAGATCGTCGCGGTGATCGAGGCGGCGAAGACGTCCACAACGAAGGTGGCGGCGACGGCGACGGCGGACAGGACCAGTGCAACGGAAGTCGTGGCGATGCCTCCGGGAGTACGGTAGCCGCGTTCCAGTTCCGGTTCCTTGATCCGCAGCACGATGTGGGAAAGGTTCAGTAAGACGTAAGAGACAGTGGCGCCGAAAACGGCGATGTTGATCAGCAGCGCGCCGTTCTGGGTGATGGCTGCCAGCAGGAAGCCGACGGTGCCGGGAACAATGAGGGCCCAGTACGGCGTCCGGCGCGCGCCGGTGAGGGACATCCACTTGGGGAGGTACCCGGCCCGGGAGAGGGCGAAGAGTTGGCGCGAGTAGGCGTAGATGATGGAGAAGAAGCTGGCGACGAGCCCGGCAAGTCCTGCATAGTTGATGAAGTCGGCAAGCAGGGTGTCGCCGCCGTAGGCGAGGCGGAGGGCTTCGGGCAGGGGGTTGTCCGAGGTGCTCATGGCTTGGGAGCCGGCCGCCCCGGGGACCAGGACCAGCATCAGGGCGCCGAAGACGACGAGGATGATCACTGCAACGATGATGCCCTTTGGCATGTCCTTTTTCGGGTCTGCGGATTCCTCTGCGGCCAGGGGAACACCTTCGACGGCAAGGAAGAACCAGATGCCGTAGACAAGGGCGGCCAGGATGCCGCTGATGCCCATGGGCAGGAACGCGCTGGAGCCGGCGGACCCGTCCGGCACAATATCAAACAGCTTGGCCGGGTCGAACTTCGGCAGCAGCCCAAAGACGGCGGCGACGAGGGCGACAACGGCAACGGCGGTGATGCCGAACATGATCTTCAGCGCTTCGCCGACGCCGCGGAGGTGTATGCCGATAAAGATTACGTAGGTGAACAGATAGACCGGCCACGAGTTGGTCAGCCCGAACAGGCCGAGCGCTTCGATGTAGCCGCCGATGAAGGTGGCGATGGCTGCCGGCGCCACCGCGTACTCGATCAAAACCGCGACGCCGGTGGCGAACCCACCCAGGGGGCCCAGGGCCCGGCGGGCGAAGGCGTAGCCGGCGCCTGCCGTGGGCAAGGTAGAGGAGAGCTCGGCGAGCCCGAACACCATACAGGTGTACATAATGCCCATCAGGACGAAGGCGATCAGCAGACCGCCCCACCCGCCCTGGGCGAGTCCGAGGTTCCAGCCGGCGAAGTCACCGGAAATGACGTAGGCGACCCCCAGCCCGGCGAGGAGCACCCAGCCGGCGGCCCCGCGCTGGAGGGTCCGGTGTTTGAGGTAGTCGGCCTCGGTGCTTCTGTCTGCGCCGGCCGTACCGGCGTCGTGATCTGCTGATTTCATGCGTTTCCCTTTGAGAAGAGGAGTGTCGCCCGAAGTTCCAAAGGACTGTTATCAGTCCAAGCGCACGATTATCAGTGTGGTGGGCTGCATCACATACGTCAAGGTTTTCCCGGAAAAACTCTAGATGTCAGGGGCGTAATGGATCGGAAACTTAACTTTCGAGGCACCTAAATGTAGGCTCACGGTAGATATATGTGGTGTGGCAGATCGAGGGGTTGAGCTTGACCGATTTTTTGTTGCAGCGGCCGTACTCGATGCTGCGCCCGGTCCGGGGCGGGAACGCCTTCGAGGAAACTATTGAGCATATTCTCCAAACAATTAAGCTGGGCATCTTCGCGCCCGGCGACAAACTGCCTCCGGAGCGTGAACTGGCCGAGCAGCTGGGCGTTTCGCGGGCCACCCTGCGCGAAGCGTTGGGTGAACTGCAGTCTGCCGGCTACCTGACCGTCCGGCGCGGGCGGTACGGCGGGACGTGCATCTCGGAAAATCCGGTCCTTGCGGAGCCGCATGGAAACCCGCGGCTGGACCCCGCCGATGTCCATGATGTGCTGGTCTTCCGAAGGGTCATCGAGCCGGCAGCGAGTGCATTGGCAGCCGAAGCTGACTTGTCGGCGGCGGCGAGGGGCCACCTGCGGCACTGCCTGGCGGAAGTGTCCGCCGCTCCGGAATCAAGCTACCGGCCGCGGGATGCCCGCTTCCATATTGCGATCGCCGAACTGACCGGGGCGCCCAGTCTCGTCGGCGCGGTGGCCGAGACGCGGTCCAGGCTCAATGATCTGCTGGACAGGATCCCGTTTTTGAGCACAAACCTGGAGCACTCCAACACCCAGCACGCAGAGATAGCGGACGCCATCCTGCGCGGCGATGCGGTGGCGGCGGAAGAAGCCACAGTTGAACATCTGGAAGGAACGGGAGCCCTGCTGCGCGGCTTCCTGTCTTAAGGGGCCCGGTCAGCGTAGGGCGGTGACGCCGCTTTAGGCGCTTCGTCTGTCCTGTGCAGCCGCAGCCTCACGGTCGGCCATCCCGGCGTCGTCCGCTGAAGGAGCGTGGTAGCGCTGGCAGCGGTTCCGGCCGCCATGCTTGGCGGCGTACAGCGCACGGTCCGCGCAGGAGAGCAAGCTATGCGTGCCGGCCTCCTGCAGTTCGCAGACTCCAGCGGAGACCGTGATGGACCCGACGCCGTCGAAAGGCCGGGACGCGATGGCCGCGCGGGCACGTTCCGCGGCCTCCAGTGCCTCGGCTGCGTCGCTGCCGGGCAGCAGCCAGACGAACTCCTCGCCGCCGAACCTGGCGACGATCTCGCCCTGGCGGGCAACCCGGCGCAGTCGATCGGCGACCTCGGAAAGAACGGTGTCGCCGGTGAGGTGGCCAAAGGTGTCATTGACCCGCTTGAAGTGATCGATGTCCAGGACCACAGCGCTGAGCGGCGTTTCGCGGGTCCGGGCGAGCTCCACCTCCCTGTCGAGGTATTCCTCCAGGGCCCGCCGGTTCGGCAGCCCGCTGAGCATGTCGGTGCTTGCTTGCCGTTCCAGGCTCGCGCGGGCCTCGGCGTTGGCGATGGCAATCTCCACAAGCTCGGCAAATTGCGCGAGCCGGGCCAGTACTGACTCCGTGAGGGCCGTGGTGGACTTCGATGTCAGGGCGATGACGCCCCACAGTGAACCGTTGACCCGAATGGGTGCTGCAGCGGTGGACCGGAATCCGCCGGCAAGCATCTGCTCAGAGGTGCTGCCGCCATCGGGGCCGTAGGTGACGAGGGCGGGCTTTCCGGTGACAGCGACCCGGACGGTGGCCGAGGCATCGGTGGCAGCGAAGATGTGTGTGCGGCTCAGGGTAGGCGGAAGCACGGGTGCCATCGCCACGACTTCAGCGGACGTGGGGCCGGTGAAGCGCGCCACGGCGGCCGAATCGACATCGAAAAGGGTCCGGACAATGGCGGCGACCTGGCCTGCGATGTCCGCCAGGGCCTGGCTCCGTGCCACGGCGGTGGCGATTTCATGCAGCGCCGCCCAGGTGTCTTCCTGCTGCCGGCGGGCGGTGACGTCCACGGCGACGACCATGCCGGCGGCATCGTCGTCGGAGACGACCGGGCGGGCCGTCAGAAGGTACTGGCGCTCGCCGATGGTCCGTTTCCAAGTGACTTCCTCGCCGGCAAGGGCGGCGCGGTACCGCGGCTCCAGTTCGTGGGCCAGCCCTGCACTGACGGCGTCATGGAGAAGTCGGCCCTCCATGGCTTCAGGGCTATAGCCAAATGCTTCCAGCTCCTGCCCCTCCGCCACCAAATAGCGCAAGTCCGCATCGAACAGAAGTACAAAGACCCCGGGAATGCTGCGGGCCAGTGTCCGGTACCGGTCCATGTCGCGCTGCTGGCGTCGCTCGGCCAGGACCCGCTCGGTGATGTCGGTGACGAGCACAAAAAAGCCCTGGACGCCGCCGTCCCTGAGATCCGGAACGTAGGATGCCTGGGCGTATCGGGTTGTGCCCGAGGCGTCCACCAGGGTCCGGTCAAAGAGCTGCGGTTCACCGGTGAGCACCTTTTCGATGTACGGCCGGTTCGCGGCGAAGAGCTCCTCGCCGAGCAGGTCCCGGATATGGAGTCCGTGCATCTGCCGGGGATCGACCTTGAACCACTCACTGTAAGCGTCGTTGGCGAGACAATTGCGCAGATCCTTGTCCCAGTAGCCAATCATTGCGGGAATCCCGTTCAGAACTGCCTGGATCAGTTCCGGCAGTTCCGGCAGCGGCGCCGGGATTGCCTGATCCCGGTTGAGAGGACTGCGAGTAGTCATTTTCCTAGTATCCACGGCCTGGCCGCGCAGGGAACAACTGTCGCGGACATCGGAGGATCCAACCGGACCGCTCCAGGGCGCGGACCGGAGGCGTCCCGGACGACAAACGCCCCTCCCGAGGAAGCCTCGAGGGGGGCGTTTGTGGTCTTGGGGAGAGCGTGGCGGCCGGCTGGCCGGTGCTGCTATCCGGAGTACTTAGAGCGGGCGGATGTTCTCAGCCTGCGGGCCCTTCGGGCCCTGGGTGACGTCGAACTCGACCTTCTGGTTCTCGTCCAGCGAGCGGTAGCCGCTGCTGGCGATTGCCGAGTAGTGGGCGAAAACGTCGGCTGACCCGTCATCCGGGGCAATGAAGCCAAAACCCTTTTCGGCGTTGAACCATTTAACTGTGCCAGTAGCCATGCCATATCCTTCTGAAATGCTGATGATCTCCGGCGGCCCGGAGGCCAACGGCTGCGGAGACATTCGTCCGCTGTTGCCCAACCTACGGGGCGCGGGCCCGTGGTGCAAGGGCCCAACGGGGGCATTTCCCCGAACGCGTGCATGAGAGCCGGGGCAATATGAGCAAAATCCCGGTGGTAGTCCACCCGCAACGACGCTGGCATGCTCGCGGGTGCTTGGCCGCGCTCCCCTGATGGCGAGGCTGGACACGGACTCGGCCCGCCCTCCCACCCCGCGCTGCGGGTGCAGGTCTCTGCCCGGCCGCTGGCGAGCGGGCACTCCGTCCGCAGCCGGTAATTCGAACGCGACCACCCGCGTCAGACGGACCCGTAAAGCGCGATCAAGTCGCGGCTGATCTGGTACGGCGAGGTCTCACTGGGACTGTGCCCGCCCCGGTAAACCGCGATGCGAGCGCCAACCGACTGAGCGAAATTACGGTGCAATGCGAGCGGCCATAGGTCGTGCTCGCCCACGGCGACGAATTTCGGCAGCGATGCCGCGCCCAGTGCCGCCCTCACATCGGGTGCATGCTGCAACAGCCCGAAGATGTCCGCGACCGAGCTCCGGCGGGTGAAACGGAACCGGTGCTTCACGAATCGGATCCGGTTGGGCCGAACGTGGATTACGTTGGCCCGGATGCCCCAGATCATCACCGCGGCGCCGATCCGCGGGCTGGCCCAGCGGCTGAAGCGGCCAATGCGCTGGATCCCGCGAAAGCTCTGCCCCGGCTCCGGCGGGCAGCTGAGCAGGGTGAGGCTCCGGAACTTCGCCGGACACCGCGTGTACGCGAGCTGGGCGATGATCGCGGCGAACGAGTACCCGACGACGTGAGCGGGACCTTCGACAGCATCGAGCACGGCAAGCAGGTCATCGACGAAAAGGTCGTAATCGTAATGGGCGCGGGGAGGCGTCAGATGCTCGGGGCCAGCGGCGGCCGAGTCATACTGGCCGGCGATGTCGTAGCTCTGGACAAAATACCCTGCCCCGGCCAGTTCGGGCAGCATCAGGACAAAGTCTTCCTTGGAGCCCGTGGCCCCGGGGACCAGAAGCACCCGCGGGCTCCCCGGGGTGCCCATGGAGAGGGTGGTCAGCGGTCCGCTGGGGGCCGCAAACGAGCCACGCACGGCTCCGTCGGGCACTGCAGCCCAATCGACGTCGCCCAGGGCGGCATCACGACGGGCTGCCTCGTCGATCAGCGCCGACCCGAAGCCCTCTGGCTCCCGATCATCCCGGGCGTTGCGGTCAGCAGACACCATGGAATAAACATAGTCCTGCGGATACGGACGGGCCGGGATACTCCGGGCCGGGGTCCCGCTGGGCCTTCACCAAGTGCATCAGCACCGGCCGGGCCCGCACCATCACGGCTCCTCACGGATGGTGCCGGCGGCGCCGTCGACCGTGACCAATTGGCCGTTCCGCAGCCGCGTGGTCACGTCGGGAACACCGACGACGGCCGGGATGCCGTACTCCCGTGCCACCACGGCCCCGTGGGAAATCACCCCGCCCATTTCCATGACGAGGGCACCGGCTGTCAGGAACAGCGGCGTCCAGCCGGGGTCCGTGGAGGGAGCGACCAGGATCTCACCGGGCTCCAGGTGGGCGCCGACAGGGTCCAGGATCACCCGCACCCGTCCGGTGGCCGTTCCGGCCGAAGCCGGTGTCCCGGCCAGCGCGCCGGACGGCGGCGCTTTCGCCAGCAGGGCGGCTTCCACGTCAGTACCGTCAGAAAGCAATAGCCGCGGGATGCGCCGGCGCCGCAGCTCGGTGTTGTACAGCCGGCGGCGGTCCGCAATGAGGCCGTGGAGGTCGGCGCCGCGCAGGCCCACCCGGATTTCGTCGAAATCGAGGAAGAAAACGTCCTCAGCGGCCCCGATGGTGCCAGCCAACACCATGTCCGCGCCGATCTGTACCAGCTGCCGGTGCATCTCGCCGAGCACCACCACAATATTGAATTTAGGCAGTTCGCGCAGTCCCGCCAGTTGCCGCACGCGGCGCAGGCAAAGCTTCAGCGCCCGTGCCCGCCAGGGGCTCCGTGTCCGGGTCCGGTCCACAAGGCTGCGAATCCGGGCCTCCGCGTGCTCGGAGGCCCGGGCGAACTGCCGGTCGGGAGCTTGCTCCGGGTCATCGACGCGCAGATAGTTGGCGATCATGCCGAGGATGTGGCCGGGCTCCTCCGACCAGCGGGGCATGCCGACGTCGATCTCCGCTACGGCGCGGTGGCCGTAGCGGGCCAGGAAGCCGCGCACCCCGGCCTGGGCCTGCGGTGGCAGCTTCCCGGCGAGATAAGCGGCGGACAACTCCGAGGGGTGGTCGGCCAGGAACATCCCGCGTGACACCGGATCGTCGGCGATGGACACGGCGAGGCGCCAGAGTTCCAGATCCATTTCGGTGGTGACGTTGTGCGGGAGCCCGCGCAGGACAGCTTCCAGCTCCCGGGGCGGCGCAATGCCGCGCAGCAGCCGGCGTGCCACCGCCAGCATGAGGTAGCCAGTCGACGGGCCCGGCAAGGTGGCCTGGATGAGCCCGTTGATCGTCCGGTGGAGGATCAGCTGGGTGTGGTCGAGCCGCTGGAGGGCGCTGGCGGGTTCGGCGAGGCTGAGGCCGGCCTCGAGCCGGGTTCCGTACCTCGTCGCCCGGCGCAGTTTTGCGGCGGGACGGACTGCGGCCCGGACCATGGCGGGAACCAGCTGTGCGATGAGACCGAGGCCGGCTGCGCTTTCGGATTCTTCCGAGTGCCGGCGCGGTGACGGGAGGCTGCGGGCGGTCCACGCTCTGCGGAGGGACTGCCGGAGGGGGTTCCTGGCCAGGCCAAACCTCGGATCCTCAAGCAGGGCCGGGAGGACCGCGCCGGACCGGCCATCCGCGAGGGGGAGCATCCGCAGCAGATAGAGCCGGCCGGATTTGGTGCGGACCAGGCTGGTGAGGTCCACGAACATCCGCAGCCCCGGGTTGGCGTACCGCCAGGGTCCTTTGCTGTTCCGCATCGCCTCGAGGACAGTAAGGCCCATCGGCGTGATGGGCCGGGTGAGGCCTTGGAGCAGGGTGCCGCAGAGGTACAACCGGATCGGGGCCGCGGCGCCGGCCGCCGCATCCCCCGGGGCGGGCTCAGGCAGCGGATACAGGGTGGTGATCGGGCGCGACTGGGTCAGCCAGACTTTGCCGCCCGCATCGATCGCCCACTCAATGTCCTGCGGCATTCCAAAGAGGCGCTGGACGCCGTCTCCCAGGGCGGTGAGCTCCTGCAGTTGCGGGCTGGTCACGGCCGGTTTGCGGCCCGGTTCCGCCCTTGCCGGCGTCCGCGCCACGACCCGGGCGGACGAGGTCTCCAGTACGAACTGGTCCGGGTTGACGGCTCCCGAGACCACAGCCTGGCCTCCGCCCGGGCTCGCGTTGATGACGGTCTCAGTCCGGGTGCCCGTCACGGGATTCGCGGTGAACAGCACCCCGGCCGTGGCGGCGTCGACCATGGCCTGAACGACGACGGCGAGCCCCACCTCGCGGTGGCTGATCCCGGCGGCGGCGCGGTAGGCCACCGCCCGCTCGCTCCAGAGGGAAGCCCAGCAACGCCGGACAGCCTCGACCACGGCGTCTGCCCCGACGACGTCGAGGTAGGAGTCCTGCTGGCCGGCGAAACTGGCGAACGGCAGGTCCTCCGCCGTGGCCGAGGAGCGGACCGCGACCGGCAGGGCGCCGCCCATTCCCGCGTAGGCGGTGCGGATGGCGGCGTCCACAGCGGCCGGGATTGGCGCCTCCGCGATCAGCATCCTGGCCCGGGCTGCGAGGCTGCCCGGGGCCGCAGCACCGGCGCCGGGGCCGTCCGCCGGATCGGAGCGCGCCGCGTCGAGTGCGGCGGCGAGGGTGCCCAGCACGTGAGGCGCTGCCAGCTCGTAGGCAACCGTTGTCAGACAAAACCCGGGTGGCACCGGCAGCCCGGCGGCCACCAGCGTGCCGAGATTCAAGGCTTTCCCCCCGACAAGCCGCAGGGGTTCCGTGCCGGTCCCGGCGAGGTCCAGCACGAGCGGATCATTGGTGGGACGGTGCGCCGGCGGGGCGTCGGGTGCAGGATCCATGGCAGGCCCCCAAGGAAAGTCCGTGACGGTGGCGGATGCTGATGTGCTTCACGCTAGACCGGACTCTCGGGCAGAACAAGAGCCCGCGCGCTGTCCCGGCCCGCCGCCGTCGGGAATGTTTCTAGGGCGTCAGGAGGACCTTGATGGCACGCCGTTCGTCCATGGCGCGGTAAGCCTCCGGGGCTTCCTCCAACGGCATGACGACGTCGAAGACCCGGCCGGGGTTGATGGTGCCGTCGAGGACGTCGGCCAACAGCTCCGGGATGTAAGTCCGGGCCGGAGCCATGCCGCCGCCGATGGAAATGTTGGTGTCGAAGAGGTATCGCAGCGGCACCTCGCCGCCGCCGGTAGGGACGCCGACAAATCCCAGTGCGCCGCCCGGCCGGGTGCTGTGCAGGGCCTGGTCCATGGACTCCTTTGTCCCGACACACTCCAGCACGGAATCGGCCAGCACTCCGCCGAGAAGCTCGCGGACTTTGGCGACCCCGGCGTCCCCGCGTTCCTCCACAATGTCGGTGGCCCCGAATTCCCGGGCGATGGCCTGCCGGTCGGCGTGGCGGGACATCGCGATAATCCGCTCCGCGCCGAGCCGTTTGGCGGCCAGCACCCCGCAGAGCCCGACGGCGCCGTCGCCCACCACCACGACGGTCCGGCCGGGCCCGGCCTGCGCGGCGAGGGCCGCATGGTGGCCCGTGGCCATGACGTCGGACAGCGTGAGCAGGCTCTTCCGGAGGGCGTCATCGGGCTCGATGATTCCGGGAACTTTGACGAGGGTGGACTCGGCCAGCGGGACGCGGACCGCCTGGCCCTGACCGCCGTCGATCGCGTGTCCGGTGTCATCCTTGCCACCCCAGCCGGCGAGATGGTCACATGCCACGGTGACGCCGTTGAGGCACTGGGGGCACGTCCCGCAGCTGACCACGAAGGGGGCGATGACGAGGTCGCCGACGGTCAGGTCCGTCACGTCGGCGCCGACGCTCTCAACGGTCCCGATGAACTCGTGCCCGATCGGAGTGGGCCGGCTGGTGGGCCGCACGCCCCGGTAGGGCCAGAGGTCGGAGCCGCAGACGCAGGACGCGGTGACTTTCACGACGACGTCGGTGGGCAGTTGGACGGTGGGGTAGTCGCGGTCTTCGACCCGGATGTCTCCGGGGGCGTGGATGATCGTGGCGCGCATGGGGCTCCTCGCGGGGGATTGGCGGGTGTGGACCGAGTTTAGTCTTCCGCCGGCCGCGGAAGTAGCCCGGTTCCCACCGCTGGGATCAGACGGCTTCGAGGACGCTGACGTAGTTGGCGATGCCGACGCCGCCCATGTTCTGCACCGCGGCCCGGCGGGCGGTGGCCAGCTGCATGCCACCGGCGGTGCCGGTGAGTTGCATCGCAGCGATGACGTGCTGCGACACACCGGTGGCGCCCACAGGGTGGCCCTTGGCCTTAAGGCCGCCCGAGACGTTGATGGGCAATTTGCCGTCCTTGAAGACCCAGCCTTCCGCCACGGCGCGGGCCCCCTGGCCTGGTTCGGTCAGTCCCATGGCCTCGTACATCAGCAGCTCGGCGATGGTGAAGCAGTCGTGGACTTCTGCGAAGTCGAGCCCGTCCAGCCCGACGCCGGCCATCGCCAGGGCGCGCTGCCAGGACACGCGGGTCGCGGCGAAAGCGGTAGGATCCCGGCGGTCGGCCGGGAAGAAATCATTCGCCTGGCCAAAGCCGGCCAGGCGCACCGGGGCGGTGGCGCCGCCGGTGGGACCGAGGCTCAGCACGACGGCGGCTGCGCCGTCCGACACGGGGGAGCAGTCGGTGCGGCGCAGCGGGTCGGCGACCATCGGGTTTTTGTCCGAGACCGTCCGGCAGAACTCCTCGCCAAGATCCTTGCGGAGCTGTGCGTAGGGGTTGTCCACGCCGTTGCGGTGGTTCTTTGCCGCGATGGTGCCCAGGACGTCGGACACAGGTCCGTAGCGCTTCTCGTAGTGCTTGGCCACCTCGGCGAAGAGCCCGGTGAAGCCGGTAGTGGAGGGCTTGCCGGCCATGTCGTAGTCGGCGCCCAGCAGGGCCGCGCCCACGACGTCCGCCCCGGCGTGGGTCATCTTCTCGGCACCGATCACCAGGACGGTTTTCGCGGTACCGGCGAGCAGTGACTTGGTGCCCTGCTGGAACGCCGCGGAACCGGACGCGCAGGCATTTTCCACCCGGGTGGACGGGACGTTGGCCAGCTGATCCGAGACCTGCAGGGCCAACGAGGACGGGAACGCGAGCGGCATCATGCCGGAGTTGAACTGGCCCAGGTAGATCTCGTCGAGCTGGCCCGGTTCTATCCCGGCGTTGCCGATCGCCTCGGTGGCCACCTGAACGATCAGCGACTCGAGGGTCTCGTCCGTGAGCTTGCCGAACCGGCTGTGTCCCCAGCCGGTGAGCAGAACATCTTTGCCGAACTGCGCTTTCAGGCTCATGCGGTGGCTCCTTCGAGGGTGCCGGCTTCCCGGGTGGGAGTGGACGCGAGGGAGGCGTCGACGTCGAACGCCGCCCCGGTCTTTTCCCGGATCTCTTCCACGGTGACGCCGGGGGCGAGGCGGGTGAGCGTAAGCTTCCGGCCGCCGCCTGCTTCCGCGTCAGTCTTCTTCAGGTCAAACACCGCGAGGTCGCTGATGATCCGGTCGACGCAACTCAGGCCCGTGAGGGGAAGGGTGCACTCCTTCACGATCTTGGCGGTGCCGTCCTTGGCGTTGTGTTCGGTGAGCACCACGACGCGCGGAGTGCCGGCGACGAGGTCCATGGCGCCGCCCATGCCTTTGACCATCTTGCCGGGGATGGTCCAGTTGGCCAGATCGCCCGCGCCGGAGACCTGCATGGCGCCGAGGATGGCGACCTTGACGTGTCCGCCGCGGATCATGCCGAAGGAGGCGGCGGAGTCGAAGATGCTGCCGCCCGGAAGGACCGTGACGGTCTGTTTGCCGGCGTTGATCAGGTCTGCGTCCTCCTCGCCCTCATAGGGGAACGGGCCCATGCCGAGCAGGCCGTTCTCGCTTTGGAGGACCACGCGGACGCCGTCGCGCAGGTTGTTGGCGACCAGCGTGGGGATGCCGATGCCGAGATTGACGTAGTCTCCGTCGTTGAGCTCTTCGGCCGCGATGGCGGCCATTTCATTCCGGGTCCAAGCCATGATGATTCTCCTGAAAAAGTAGGGGCGGCGCTCAGGCCGGAACGGATGCGGCGGCTGCGCTGGCTGCGGTGGCTTCGGCGCGGGGGCGGACCGTGCGCTGTTCGATGTCCTTGACCCGGTCGCTGGCCTGGACCAGGCGCTGGACGAAAACGCCCGGTGTGATGATGTGGTTGGGGTCCAGCTGACCTGGCTCCACAATCACCTCGGCCTCCGCGACGGTCACGGCGCCGGCCGCCGCGACGACGGGGTTGAAATTCTGCGCGGTGAACCGGTAGGTCAGGTTGCCGTCGGTGTCGGCGGTGTGGGCGTGCACCAGGGCGACGTCGGCCTTGATGGCGCGCTCCAAAACGAACGTCTCGCCGTCGAACTCCGCGAGCGGTTTGCCCTCGGCGACAAGGGTCCCGACGCCGGTCTTGGTGTAGAACGCCGGGATGCCGGCGCCGCCGGCGCGCAGGCGCTCCGCCAGGGTGCCCTGCGGGGTGAACTCGACCTCCAGCTTCCCGGCGAGGTACTGCTCGGCGAAGAGTTTGTTCTCGCCCACATAGGAGGCGATCACCTTGCGGACTTGCCCGGCCTCAATCAGCACGCCAAGGCCCTTGCCGTCCACGCCCATGTTGTTGGAGACCACGGTGAGGTCCTTGACGCCCGAGTCGCGCACCGCCTCGATCAGGTCCGCCGGGATGCCGCTGAGGCCGAAACCGCCGACGGCGAGCGTCATGCCGTCCCGCAGTACGTCCTGCAGCGCGGCGGCTGGTCCGGATTTCAGCTTTGACATCGCATCTCCTCGTTGAGCTCTTGACGCAATCCACTTTGTGGACTGTTTCTCTGCTGTTGGAGCCTACGGGGACAAAATGACGGCTGTCAATGAATAATTGTGGCCCAAATCGGGGCATCTTTACAGTGTGGACGGTAGGCTGGAGACTGTCCACACTGTGGATGATGCAGGTCGATCGAAATCCAGTTGCGAGGAAAAATGACGTCACCACCGGTCCAGGGCGCACAGGTCGTCAGCCGCGTCGCGTCGCTGCTGCGCATTGTCGGGCGGCAACCGGAAGGCTCCCCGCTCGTACAACTCGTCCGGGAATCGGGTCTCACCCGCCCCACTGTGCACCGGCTGCTCTCCTCGTTGGCGTCCGAGGGCCTGCTGGACCAGGACCCGGCCAACGGCAACTGGGTGCTGGGGCCGGAAATCCTGCTGATGGGCTCGGTGGCGTCGGCGCGCTTTCCGCTGGAGGACATCGCCCGCCCCAGTCTTCGCCGGCTCGCCGAAGAGACCGGCGAAAGCGCGTTCTTCTCCATCCGGCGCGGTGCCGAAACGGTGTGCCTGCTCCGGGAGGAAGGCAGCTTCCCGGTGCGGTCCTTCGTCTTGCACGAGGGTGTCCGGTTCCCGCTCGGGGTGGCCTCCGCCGGGACCGCCATTCTGGCTTTCCTGCCCGAGGCGGAGCAGGAGGAACTGCTTACCGGCTGGGCCACGCACGCGGGCTGGTTCGCGGCCGCGCACACCGAGGCCCTGGTCCGTGCCAACCTTGCTGCGACGCGGCAGGCCGGCTATTCGGTGAATCCGGGGCTCGTGCTGGAGGGCAGTTGGGGGATGGGCGCCGCAGTTTTCGACCCGCGCGGGCGCCCGGGCTGGGCACTGTCGCTGACGGGCATCGAGCCGCGCTTCAAAGGCGAACGGCAGGAGATGCTCGGCCGTCTCCTGATGGATGAGGCCCACCGGATCTCAGGCCTGTTGCAGGGGCGCTAAAGCAGCACGACCCGCCTCGGCGGGCAGTTCGACGGCGGGCGTCGCCCCATGAAGGTAAGTCCCGACGTCGTGGTTCACACTTGGCGGTCCGGCTGCTTCCACCAGGTGTCGAAGACGGTCACCGGAACTGTGCGTTTGTGCCGGGTCTGCAGGTATTTGCGTTCAATCAGCTCGGCTGCGGCCACGGGGATATCCCGGCCCTCAAGGTAGTCATCGATCGTGTCGTAGCTCAGGCCGAGTTCGTCTTCGTCGGTGCGGCCGGGCTGGCCGTCGAGGAGGTCCGCCGTCGGGACCTTTTCCCAGATCCTCGCCGGTGCGCCGAGTTCGGCCAGGAGCGCCCGGTTCTGGCGCTTGTTCAGCCCAAACAGCGGCAGGATGTCCGCGCCGCCGTCGCCGTACTTGGTGAAGAAACCGGTGACGGACTCCGCGCCATGGTCTGTTCCGATGACCAGGTAGTTGTGCTCACCGGCGAGGGCGTACTGCGCGATCATGCGGGTGCGGGCCTTGGTGTTGCCCTTGTGGAAGTCGGAAATGCCATTGCCGACGGTCTTCTCGAATTCGTCCTCGAAGCCGTCCACCGCAGCGGAGATGTTAAACGTCCACTCGGTCTTGGCCTGGATGAAGTCCAGGGCGGCCTGGGCGTCGTCCTCGTCGTGCTGTACGCCGTAGGGCAGGCGGACGGCAACGAAGTTCGCGTCCACACCGTCGGCCGTCAACTCCTCGACGGCAAGCTGGGCCAGGCGCCCCGCCAGTGAGGAATCCAAGCCGCCGGAGATGCCCAGCACGAATCCCTTCGTGTGGGTCGACGTCAGATATTCCTTGAGGAAAGTGACGCGTTTGCGCACCTCCCCGGCGGGGTCGATCCGGGGCTGCACGCCCATTTCTTCGATGATTGTCGCCTGGAGTTCACGCATGCGTTAAAGCCTAGCCAGCACTGTCAACCGGGCCCAACTGTGTCCCCGGGAACGACGGCAGCGGGAAGCCCTCCCGCTGCACCCTGCGCAGGCGTAGCGTATGGCCATGGAAACGACGGGATGCCTGGTGGTCGGCGGCGGGCCGGCCGGCATGATGCTGGGATTGTTGCTGGCGCGGGCCGGCGTCCAGGTCACCGTGCTGGAGAAGCACGCTGATTTCTTCCGGGACTTCCGTGGCGACACCGTCCACGCCTCCACCATCCGGTTGATCGACGAACTGGGCCTCGGTGAGGAGTTCCGCGGCCTGCCGCAGAGCCGCATGAGCAGCGTCGCCTTTCCCGTGCCTGGCGGCCCGCCCGTGACGGTGGGAAACTTCGATTCGCTGCCTCCGCCCTACAACTACATCGCCATGATGCCGCAGTGGGATTTCCTGAACTTCCTGGCCGACGCCGCAGCCCAGGAACCATCCTTCAGCCTGCGCATGGGCCACACGGCCACCGGCCTGGTCCGCGACGACGGCCGGGTCGCGGGCATCCGGTACCGGACTGCGAAAGGTTTCGACGGCGACATCCGGGCGGACCTCGTGATAGCCACCGACGGCCGGCATTCAGTTTTGCGGCGAGCGGCCGGGCTGGTGTCCAAGGAGTATCCCGTGCCGTTCGACGCCTGGTGGTTCCGCCTGCCGCGCCATCCCTCCGAGGTGGGGGCCGTGGCGGGAATCGTTCCCGCGTTCGGCCGGGGTGAGGCCTTGATAGCGCTCACTCGCACCGACTATTACCAAATGGGCTACCTGGCGCCGAAAGGCATGGATGCCCGGATCCGGGCCGAAGGTATCGGCAGGTTCCGGGGCCGGGTCGCGGCTCTCCGCCCCGACCTCGCCGACCGGGTGGACGCCATCACATCGGTGGACGATCTGCACTGGCTGGACGTGCGCCTGGACAGGCTCCGGCAATGGCATATTGACGGCCTGTTGTGCATCGGTGACGCTGCCCACGCGATGTCACCTGCCGGCGGGGTGGGGATCAACCTGGCCATCCAGGATGCTGTGGCGGCCGCGGATTGTTTGGCCCCTGCGCTGCTCCGCGGACAGGTGCCGCGCTCCGGGCTGGCCAGGGTCCAACGCCGCCGGCAGCTGCCTACCGCCGTCGTGCAGGCCGTGCAGCGGGTGATGCACCGTGTGGTTTTCGGGCCGATCATGACCGGAACACGCGCCGGGGCGCCAGCCGTGCTGTTGTTCGCGGCCCGGCACGTACCGGCGCTCGGCAGGGTGCTGCCTCGGTTCGTCGCGTTCGGGCCGCGGCCCGAACACGCGCCGGCGTTCGCCCGGCGTGCCCCGCAGGCCCCCTAGGAACGGGGTCCGCCTTATCCATGGGCCGCGAGATAGCCGATCAGTCCCTTGACCGTGGTTACCTCAGGGTAGTCCCGCTCCGGGATGTCGACACCGGTGGCGGTGTCGAGGGTTTCGACCAGCCGGAGGAAGTCCAGCGAATCGAGGTCGAGGTCCTGCCGCAGCCGGGCGTCCCCGTCCACCTCGGCCAGGTCCACATCAGGGGCCACTTTGCCGATCGCGGATTGCACCGCAGCCCGGGCGTCCTGTTCATTCATGGTTCCTCCCTTTCACCTTCCCCGCCCGGTTCACAGATCCTCCGGGTTCTGCAGCAGCTCATCGATCCGGGCGAGGTAGCGGCCGCCCCGCAGCCCGTCGCTGACGCGGTGGTCAGCGGAGAGCGTGGCGACGACGGCGGGCCGGACGCCGAGCATTCCGTGTTGCGCCCACGGCTGTTCCAGCACCCGGCCGAAACCGACCATCGCGACCTGAGGGGGATAGATGACACCGAAGACGCTTTCCACACCGAGGTCCCCGAGGTTGGTCACGGTGATCGTGGGGTCGGCCATTTCAGCGCGCTGAAGCCGCCCGGCGCGGGCCCGGCTGACGAGGTCCCGGAGTTGCTCCATCAGCACGTCCAACGGCAGGGTGTCCGCATCGTGGATGGCCGGGGCCACCAGGCCGCCCTGTCGCAGGGCAACGGCGATGCCGAGGTGCACGGCCGCGCTTGGTCGGAACCCGCCGTCGTCGTAGAAGCCGTTGACTTCCGGGACCTCCTTGGCTGCGAGCGCCGCGGCCTTGAGCAGCAGAGCGGAGGGAACTAGCCGGGAGGCGACCGGCCGCTGTGCATTAACGGACTGCATCCAGCCGACGGCGGCGCTCAGGTCCAGGGTGGTGCTGAGGTAGTAGTGCGGAATGGTCTTCTTGGAGCGGGACATCAGCGCGCCGATGGCGCGGCGCAGGCTGGCCACGCGCTCGCGGGCCTCTGAGGGTTTTTCCGGAACCGATTGCCCGGCCGGCGGCCCTGCGGCAGGGGCCCCGGGACCCGGAGCTTCGGGAGCTTCCTCCGGGGGACCAGCCTCCGGGGTGCCCGGCTCCGTTTTCCGGGCAGCGGCGCGCTGCACGTCATCGACGGTCACGGCACCCTCCGGGCCGGTACCGCTGACGGCGGAGAGCTCGACGCCGAGTTCGGCTGCCAGCCGACGGGCCCGGGGTGCGGACCGAACCCGGCCCGCGGCGGGCGGCGCGGCGGCTACGGCATGCTCCACATCCGCCCTCGTGATGGTGCCGCCCTTGCCGGTGCCGTGGATGCGGGCGGTGTCCACACCCAGCCGGTGGGCCAGGTGCCGCACCGGCGGCGCGATCGGGGTGGCCCCCCTGGATGCGGCCGACGCCGCGGCGCCTGCCGCGGCACGGGGCGGGGGTGCCTCATGATGTGGGGCCCCGACCTCGGCCGGGGTCTGCGTGATCCGGGCCATCGGGGTGCCCACCGGCACAGTTTCGTCGAGGTCCACCAGCAGCTCGGCGACCACCCCCTCCTGGAAGGACTCCACGTCCATCACGGTCTTGTCCGTGTCCACCACCGCCACGAGGTCCCCGCGGCGCACGTAGTCGCCGGGTTTGACCAGCCATTCGACGATCTTGCCGTGCTCCATATCAGCCCCGAGCGAGGGCATCAGGAAATCACCCACGTCCGGCGACCGCCTCCCGGGCCGCGGCCACAATCCGCTCGACGGACGGCAGGGCCGCCAGTTCCAGCTGCTTGGAATAGGGGATTGGCACTTCGGCGCTGCAGACCCGGCCAACCGGGGCGTCCAGGTCGTAGAACGCCTGCTCCGTAATCCGGGCGCTGATCTCGGCGGAGATGCTTCCGCTGCGCCACCCCTCATCGACCACCACTGCCCGGTGCGTCCGCCGCACGGAGGCGAGGATGGCGGCCCCGTCGAGCGGCCGCAGCGTGCGCAGGTCCAGCACCTCGGCATCGATGCCGTCAGCCGCGAGCTGCCCGGCGGCGTCGAGCACTGCCGGAAGCGTTCCGCCATAGGTGATCAGCGACAGGTCGTTTCCGGGCCGCCGCACGGCGGCGGTGTCGATGTCCACCGGGCCGGCGTCGTCGTCGAGCTCCCCGGTGACGTTGTACAGCGAACCGTGCTCAAAGATCAGCACCGGATCGGGATCCTCCAGCGCGGTCCACAGCATGCCGCGGGCGTCGGCGAGCGTGGCAGGAGCGAGGATGCGCAGCCCGGGGATGTGCGCGTACCAGCCCTCCAGGCTGTGCGAATGCTGGGCACCGAGCTGGCGGCCGGCGCCCGTGGTCATCCGGATCACGAGAGGGACGTTGAATTGCCCGCCGGACATGTGCAGCAAGGAGGCGGCGTTGTTCACGATTTGGTCCAGCGCCAGCAAGCTGAAGTTGACGGTCATGATCTCCACGATCGGCCGCATCCCGCCGAGCGCCGCCCCGATCCCTGCCCCGACAAAGCCGGACTCCGACAGCGGGGTATCGCGGATCCGTTGGGGCCCGAATTCCTCCAGCAACCCCAGGCTGACCGCGAAGGATCCGCCGTACGCCGCCACATCCTCGCCCATCAGAAACACCCTCTCGTCCCGGAGCATCGCGGCACGGATGCCGGCCCGGAGCGCCTCGCGGTAGCTGGTTTTCATGGCCTGCCCTGCCCGCCGGCACCGGTTTCAGGTCCGGCTCCGCGCTCGCTGTAGACGAACCGGGTGAGGTCCTCGAGCGGTTCGGGGCTCCCGGCTTCGGCGAACTGGACCGCGGCGGCCACCTCCGCGGCGGCGTCCGCCTCCAGCTGCTCCCAATCCTCCGCGGAGAGCTGGCCGGCGGCCTCCAGCGTGGCGCGGAGCAGGACGATGGGGTCGCGTTCGAGCCAGCGGGCAACTTCTGCTTTGTCGCGGTACCGTTCCGGGTCGAACATCGAGTGCGCCCGGAACCGGTATGTGCGCAGCTCCAGGAAGTGCGGGCCGCCGCCGGAACGGACGGCGTCCACCGCGCGGCGGGCGGCCTCCTCGACGGCCAGGACGTCCATGCCGTCCACGGCCCACGCCGCTATCTCGTAACCCGCAGCCTTGAGGGCGATGTCCGGCTGCGATTCCGAGCGCCCCAGCGCCGTCCCCATGGCATAGAGGTTGTTCTCGCAGCAGAACAGCACCGGCAGCTGCCACAGCGCGGCGAGATTGAGGCTCTCATGGAATTCCCCTTCGGCGACGGCGCCCTCGCCAAAGAAACACACGGTCACCCGGGAGCGTCCGGCCATCTTGTCCGCGAGCGCCAGTCCGACGGCGAGCGGCAGCCCCCCGGCAACGATCGCGTTGCCGCCAAAGAAGCGGGTCGCAGCGTCGAACAAGTGCATGGATCCGCCCCGGCCGCGGCAGCAACCCTCCACGAAACCGTACATCTCCGCCAGGATCGCGCCAGCGGGTACCCCGCGCAGGAGCGCGTGGCCGTGCTCCCGGTACGTGGCGACGACGGCGTCCTCCGGAGCCAGGGTGTTCAGCACCCCTGCTGCGACGGCCTCCTCGCCGATGTAGACGTGCAGGAAGCCGCGGATCTTGGCGGCGCTGTAGAGCTCGACGCATTTCTCTTCAAACCGGCGGACGCGGAGCATCTGCAGCAGCAGGTGCCGGCCGTGGGCCGGTTCCGGCCCGCTCGCCGGCCTGTCCAGGGACCCGGTCATTTCGGTGCCTCCGGCGCCCGGGTGCCGGGAGGTGCGCCGTCCGGTTCCGGTGCGGCTGCCTGGGCTTCGACAGTGGAGGTATCGCCCTCCGGCAGGCCCAGTTCGCGGGCCTTGAGCAGGCGCCTGAGGATTTTGCCGCTGCGGGTCCGAGGCAAGGCATCGGTGAAGTCCAGCAACCGGGGCGCCACCGCCGGGCCGAGCCTCTTCCGGGCGAATCCAATGATCTCCAGCTGCAGCTCTTCGGAGGGCTCCCAGCCGGGGCGCAGCTCCACGAACGCTTTCACCACTTCGCCGGCCACCGGATCGGGGACCCCGATCACTCCGGCCTCGGCCACAGCCGCGTGTTCCATCAGCAGGCTCTCCACCTCGAACGGCCCGATCAAGTGTCCCGAGGACTTGATGACGTCGTCGCCGCGGCCGACGAACCAGTAATACCCGTCGGCGTCGCGGCGGGCGAGGTCGCCGGTGAGGTACCAGCCGCCCACGAAGCAGCGGCGGTAGCGTTCCTCCTCATGCAGGTACCCGCGGAACATCGAGGGCCAGCCCGGCCGCAGGGCCAGTTCGCCGACGCCGTCCGGCGCCGTCACGAGGACCGCTTTGCCGTCGCGGACCACCGGCCGGTCCCGGGCATCCCGGGCCACGATGCCCGCCTCGACGCCGGGCAGCGGCCGGCCCATGGAGCCGGGGCGGATTTCCGTGGCTGCGTAGTTGGAGATCATGATGCCGCCGGTCTCGGTCTGCCACCAGTTGTCATGCACGGGCTGGCCGAACGCTTCCCGGCCCCAGAGGACGACCTCCGGATTAAGCGGTTCCCCGACGCTGGCGACGAAACGCAGCGCCGACAGGTCGTGTCCCCGGGCGCGGTCCGCGCCGGCCTTCATCAGCATCCGCAGAGCCGTGGGGGCGGTGTACCAGACGGTGACGTGCTGCTCGGCGAGGATCCGGTACCAGCGGTCCGTGTCCATCTCCTCTTCATCCACGATCGTCGTCACCCCGTGGGTCAAGGGAGCGATCACCCCGTACGAGGTCCCGGTGACCCAGCCGGGGTCGGCCGTGCACCAGTAGATGTCCTCCGGGTGCAGGTCCAGCGCGGACCGGCCGGTCGCGTGGTGGGCGGTGACGGCGTCGTGCACATGGATCGCACCCTTGGGCGTTCCGGTCGTGCCGGAGGTGAAATGCAGCAGCGCCATGTCCTCGGCCTGCGTCGCCGCGATGGCGCCGTCCGTCGGGGCCCCGCGCATCAGCGCGGCGAGGTCCAGGGTCCCCGGTTCCGGGCGGCCGTCGGCGTCGGTCAGCAGAACGTGCCGGAGCTCCGGCAGCGAGTCGCGGAGCTGGGCAATTTTCTTGCGGTAGAGGGCCCGGGTGGTGACCAGGGCCCGGCCGGAGCCCAGTTGCAGCCGCTGGCGCACAGGCTCCGGGCCGAACGCGGAGAACAACGGGCAGAAAACACTGGCGTTCTTCAAGGTGCCCAGCACCGCGACGTACAGCTCCGGGCCGCGGCCGGTGAGCGAAAAGACCCGCTCACCCCGCCCGATGCCCAGGCCGCGCAGCACACCGGCGAAGCGGTTCGTCTGTTCGGAAAGTTCAGCGAAAGTCAGGGAGTGGCTGCTGCCGTCGGCCCGGACAAACCGCAGCGCCTCGTGCCCGGCGTGCTCCCCGGTGGCGTGCCGGTCCACTGCCTCGTACGCGATGTTGACGCCGCGGCCGCCCGGGAGCCCGGAGAGTTGATGGCGGGCTTCATCCCAGGAGAAAGCTGCACATGCTGCGTCGTAGTCCACCATGTTCGGCCGGACCCGGAGGCCGCCGACATCTTTGCTGATGATGGGCCAGCGGACCGAAGGTTCCGTTCCCGCCGTCATACGTCCATCGCACTCCGGACCGGCGGCGGTTCCTAGAGGATAAAGACCCGGCGGCCCCGCCCCCGCGGAATCAGCAGGCCGCCTGCATGTGACGGAGCGGCTGGAAATCCGGTCACGGCGAGCCACTAAACTGGGTCCCATGACTGCCACCAGTGCCCCCACAGCTGATACCGCTGCCGCCCGAGCCCGCCTTCTTGAACTCATCAAGGAACTGGCGGTTGTCCGCGGCAAGGTCATCCTGTCCAGCGGCGCCGAGGCGGACTACTACATCGACCTGCGCCGGGTCACGCTGCACCACGAAGCCTCGAAGCTGGTGGGTGAGGTCATGCTCTCGCTGCTGGACGAGGCCGGCATCGGCTTTGAGTGCGCGGGCGGGCTCACCATGGGCGCCGATCCGGTGGGCACCGCCGTGATGCACGCCGCCGTCGACGCCGGACGCCCCGTGGACGCGTTCGTGGTCCGTAAGGCGCAGAAGTCCTACGGCATGGGCCGGCAAGTGGAGGGGCCCTCCGTCGAAGGCCGCAAGGTGCTGGTGCTTGAGGACACCTCAACCACCGGGGGCTCGGCGCTGGCCGCCGTCGAGGGTGTCCGCAAAGCCGGCGGCAACGTCGTTGCCGTGGCGGTGATCGTGGACCGCGCCACGGGCGCCAAGGAAAAAATCGAGGACGAGGCCGGTGTCCCCTACCTGTTCGCATTCGGCAAGGCTGAACTGGGCCTGAGCTAGGGCGTGTCTCCTAAATGAGGGGGTCGCTGGCTGGAATGCTTGTTGGGTGTCGCGAACATCTGTTTTGAGTGATGGCCAGTGGTCCCGGATT